>CAZGQB010000100.1:0-7158 GCA_964527055.1 uncultured Sulfuritalea sp. | reverse complement strand
GCGGCGGGCGGCTTCGAACTCATGTCGAGCCAGATGCGGATGCAGATCCATTTGCTGCACGAGGGCGAGCTGCTCGACTTCATTGCCGACCTCCGCGCCGATCTGCGCAAGACGGTGGACGCCTTGGTGCATGTCCGCTCCTGTACCATCGATCGCCTGGCGCCCAGTCCCGCCGATCGCGGCAGCAAGGCCCAGCTGAAGGCCGAATGCACGCTCGAATGGGTGACCCTGAAGGAGGGCAAATGAGCCCGGCAACCCGCCTGATTCCCTTCGTCCTCATCATGGGCGCCGCGGCCATGCCGGCCGGGGCCGCCGATTCCGCGCCGCTGGGCCGGCTCTTCTTCACGCCGGAAAAACGCGCCGCGCTGGAACGGCAACGCACGCTCAACCTCCAGGAAGCCCAGACCCTGCAGGGCAACAGCATCAGCCTGGACGGCGTGGTCTATCGCTCCGGCGGCAAGTCCACGGTCTGGATCAACCAGAGGGCCCAGACCGAGGACGAAGCGTCACGCACCGGCGTCAATGCCGTCGTGTCGCCGAAGTCACCCGGTAGTGCCGTGCTGGCACCGGGCGAGGATGCGCCGGCGCAGCTGAAGGTCGGCGAGGCCATCAACCGCGCCACCGGCGAGCGCAACACCCGGCTGGGTGGCGGCGTAGTGGTAACGCCCGCAGCGCCCGCCGCCAAACGCTGAATCCTCATGATGAAGCGGCGACAGCGGTCGCTGAGGCGCAACCAGCGCGGCTTCGTGCTGATCGCCCTGGTTGCCCTGCTGGTGATCGGCGGCCTGTACTTCTATCTCAGCAATCTTTCGCCCGAGCAATTCCAGGCTCGCCGCCAGCAACTGACCGCCGAAGCGCTGACACAGGCGCAAGAGGCCTTGATCGGTTACGCCGTGAGGTTTCGCGAAGAACAGCTGAAGACGGGCACTTCGGGGATTGTCTATGGCTACCTGCCGCTGCCGGACCTGGGCAACACCCGCAATCAGAACGCCGGCTGCACCGAGGAAGGTTGCGATGCGGCCAACTTCGCCGGCAATGCGCTCAATGTCACGGTGATCGGACGCTTCCCCTGGCGCACGCTGGGCACCGGTCCGTTGCGCGATGCCCATGGCGAATGCCTCTGGTACGCAGTCTCCGGCAGCCACCAGCGGATCCAGCAAACCAGCCCGATGAACTGGGACACCCTGAGCCAGCTGGATGTCGTCGTCGCCAACAGCACGGCCGCCATGGTCAGCGCCGTCACTTCGGCCCACGACCGCCCCATCGCGGTCATTTTCTCACCCGGCCCGCCGCTGGCGGGGCAGGATCGCAAGGCCTCGACCACCGACAGCGTGACCGAATGCGGCGGCAACTACGTCGTCAGCAACTATCTTGACCCCGTCGTCGCCACCAGTCTCGCGGGCGTGACCAACTATCTGGCCGGGTCGGCCAACAACGCCTCCGGCGACACCTCAACCGCAAAAAAGGACCTCTCGGCCAATAGCGTGGTCAACCGCCGCGGCGATGGCACGCTGTGGACCGGCAACTGCCCGCCCAACGATCCCTCACCCTGCACCATCGTCGCCAACGATACCGGCGTTGCCGTCACCAGCGACCTGCTGTTTCGCACCCTGCGCGGGTCCAGCTATTTCCGCACCGACATCAATTCCATGCTCACGCGCATGACCGAATGCCTGCGCGATCAGGTTGCCGCCGGTACCGCCTTCACGCCGGACGCGCTGACCGGCTTCACCCCGCCGGCGGACAAGACCGTCGGTCGCATCCAGAATGACGTTTGCTACAACGACACGCAGAACCCGTTGGGATACTTCAGTCATTACCGGGACCAGGTTTTCATTGCCAAACCCACATCAGGCTCCTGGACGGTAACCGTCGATGGCGTCTCGCAAGCATCGTGCGCGGCGGCATTGATCTTCGGCAGCCAGCGCGGCGCGGGCCAGACGCGAACGACAAGCGCCGAGCGCGATACACCCGCCAATTACCTGGAGGGAGCCAACCTCACCGGCTTCACCAGTACCGGGGTACCGGCTTTCAGCGGCCCCAGCCTGCTGGCGCAGATTTCCGCCAGCCAGGTGGCGAACCAGGATGTCGTGCGCTGCATCCCGTCCGGCGCCAGCCTTTCCCTGGTGGCACCGACGGTAACGGCCGACGCAGGCCCCATCCAACTCGCCAACTACGATCCCGGAACACGGACACTCACGCTCGGCAGTGCCGAGGACAACTCGAACTATGGCGCCGGCGCCGCCGAGTTGTTTGCCTGCGCCTGGACACCCGAGGTCCAGCCTGCCGGCAGCGGCTTTCGCAGCTATTTCCGCTTCCGGATCCAGCGCATAGGCGAGGGCTTCACCTTCGCCGCGATCGACGGCGACCGGAACGCCGCCAACGTATGCGGCGCGGCCCGGCAGCACCTCGGCTACTCGGGCGACAACGGTGTGTCGCCCTATATCCAGTGGCCCAAGCTCGCCATCGAATTCGATACGGCGCGCAATACGGTCAGCGGCAACCCCACTTTTGCCGAATCGGGTTCTCCACCCGACAGTCTCGGGCGCAACGACCCCTGCTATCGGTCCAGTTGCTTCGCTTCCCAGAACCTGGAAAGCAACGCCCACGTCGCCGCTGTGTACTGGGGTTATCCCTCAGCCAATGCCGCCGCGCCGGTTGTCAGTCAGCCGCTGCAGGACGACAACGTGCACGGCCATCCGGTGCCGCCGGACACCTCCGCCCGCCCGGCACCGCGTAATCAGGCGGCGATCATGCCCTACCCGCCGGCGCCGCCGACCCCGGTTCCCGATCCCGCACCCGGCGTTGTCCCTCTCGACCGTATGGGTGGCACCGACGCCGCACGGCGCGAATTCCATGCCCGGCTGGAACTGACCCGCAGCTTCGTAGCGCCGGTGGATGCCAAGGACGGCCAGACCGGCGTGCAGCTGAAGCTTTGGATCGAGCCGCATACCGCCGCCAGCATCTCGGCGATGAGCTACAACCCCGGTGTGCCACCAACGTTTTCGGTGTCGACCAGCACCGCGCATAACCTGGTCACGAACGACATCGTGGTCATCAAGGATGCGGTGCCCACCGGCTACAACGGTGAGTACGTGATTACCAAGATCGACGCCAACAACTTCACCGCCACGCTGCCGGCGGCAGCGTCGAACCCAGGCCCCTACATCTCGGCCATGACCTGGAACCAAAGCACTAGCAGTAGCCCTCCCCTCCCCATCGAATGCAGAGACAATGGATGGGATTGCGCCACCGTCACCTCCGCCAACCACGGCCTGAACACCGGGGATATCGTCACGATTTCCGGCGCCATTCCCACCGAGTACAACGGCAATCACGTGATCACGCGCATCGATGCCAATTCCTACTACTTCGATCTTGAACTCGACTACGAACCCGGCAACCTTTTCCCCGCCATCGCCGCCGCCAAGGCATTGACGCCGCGCGCCACCAAGCTGGCCAACACCACGCGGCCGATGAGCGAACTCGATGCCGCGGACAAACCCTTCCTCACCGACAGCGCCACCATCTACGACGAACAGATGGCCGCCTGTGCCGTCAGCGCGCCGCGCTGCCCCACAGGCCAGTCCTGCGGCAGCGACGACATGTGCTACCGTCCGTCTTTCAGAAACCTCCGGCTCGGCTTCACCACCGCCGAGAGGCCCACGACCACGCTCAACACCGCCCGCGGACAATTGATAGAAATCACGGACAGAGCAACGACATGGCTGCCATGACCCGGCCTCTTTTCGCCGTCCCGCCGGCGCCGACTTTTTCGTGACCGCGTGACAACCCCTAAGAAAATCGTCATCATCGCCGGCCCCAACGGCGCAGGCAAGACGACGTTTGCTCGCGAGTTCCTGCCCGACGAGGGAGACTGCCCGGCATTTGTCAATGCCGATCTGATCGCGGCAGGTATTTCGCCCTTCCAGCCTGAGGCTGCCGCTTTTCGTGCCGGGCGCTTGATGCTGCAGGAAATCACGCGCAACGCCAGTCATGGCATCAGCTTCGCGCTCGAAACCACACTATCGGGACTGACCTACGTTCGCGTGATTCGCGGCTGGAGGGCAACCGGCTAAACTGTAAAACTGATTTTTCTGTCGCTGGGATCGGTCGACGAAGCCATTGCCCGCGTCGCCATGCGCGTAAGGCAGGGTGGGCATGATGTGTCCGTGGATACAATACGTCGCAGGTTTGATGCTGGACGCGTGAATTTCCGGGGGATCTACTCTTCGCAAGTTGATTCTTGGCAGCTGTTTGATAATGGTGGTGAAATGCCGCTGCTTATCGATTAAGGAGAAAATACTTGAAAGCGATAGCTCCAACACCTGTTTCCCGGCTCAGGGACGCCGACATGCAGGCTACGCCGGTTGCTTTGGTACGAGCCGCGTTACGCGCAAGGGAAATTGCGGCTCGAACCAACACCCCCTTGATCGTCACGCAAAATGGAAAGGTGATTGAGAAAGCCGTCACCTCGGACATGATTTCCCCTGTGGCCACTCCGCGCTAGAACCTGCTGTGTCCCGTCCCGACACCTCGACACTGAAGTACACGTGCGCCGCAATGGAAGCATTCCTTCAACCTGAAGAACATGCGGGAATACCCATCCAGAGCGGCTTCACCCTGATCGAACTCGCCATCGTGCTGTTCGTCGTCGCCCTGCTGCTGGGTGGCATGCTGCTGCCGCTGGCGGGACAGCAGGACATCCGCAATTTCGGCGATACCCAGAAAATACTGGCGGAATCGCGCGACGCCCTGCTCGGCTTTGCCATGGCCAATGACCGGCTGCCCTGTCCGGCAACGGCACCAAATGGGGTGGAAAGCCCCGTGGGAGGCGGTGCATGCACCAACCCCCATAACGGATTCCTGCCGGCGGCAACCCTGGGGCTGTCGCCGGTCGATGCCCAGGGCTATCGACTCGATGGTTGGGGCGGTGAAACCATTAACCGGATTCGCTATGCGGTAACGACGGCAAACACCAATGCCTTTACCACCCAGAACGGGATGAAGGCCACCGGCATGACCGCTTTGCTACCCGACTTGCAGGTATGCAACACCGGCACCGGCATGGTCAACGCGGGAAATCCGGCAACCGCGACCTGTGCCGCAAACGCCGCGGTCGCCACGGACGCCGTCGCCGTCATTTATTCGGTAGGCAAGAACGCCGGCACGGGCGGCACCGGCACAGACGAAAATCACAATCCCAATCCGCAATCCACCGTCGCCGCCGATCGCGCCTTCGTCAACGCGCAGCAGAGTGTCGCGTTCGACGACCAGCTTCTCTGGTTGTCCAAGAGCGCGCTGTTCAACCGCATGGTCGCCGCCGGCCGGTTGCCCTGATCCCTCCAAAAAGTCGGCGCCGGCGACACGGCGCCGGGCCGTCAGGCGAAGCCCTGGGGGTTGTTGCGCTGCCAGTTCCAGGCGTCGCGGCACATGTCTTCCAGGCTGCGCGTGGCATTCCAGCCCAGGCGCTCCCCGGCCAGCGACGGATCGCTCCAGCAGGCTGCCACGTCACCCGGTCGGCGGGCCACGATGCGGTAGGGAACCCTCCTGCCGCTGGCCTGCTCGAAGGCGCGCACCAGTTCCAGCACGCTGCAGCCGCGCCCGGTACCGAGATTGACCGTCAACACTTCCCGCGGATCACCCAGCGCCCAATCGAGCGCCGCCCGGTGGCCTGCCGCCAGGTCCATGACATGGATGTAGTCGCGCACCCCGGTGCCGTCGGGCGTCGGATAGTCGCCGCCGAACACCTGCAGCTCCGGCCGGCGGCCGACGGCCACCTGCGTGACGAAAGGCATCAGGTTGTTGGGAATGTCGTTCGGGTCTTCGCCGATCAGCCCGCTCGGATGCGCGCCCACCGGGTTGAAGTAGCGCAGCAGGGCGATCGACCAGCCGGACGCGGCGGGATGCAGGTCGCGCAGGATGTCCTCGACCATCAGCTTGCTGCGGCCATAGACGTTGGCCGGCCGCAGCGCCGCCGTTTCGGGAATCGGATTGGAATCGGCATTGCCGTAGATCGTCGCCGAGGAACTGAAGACGATGCGCCTGACCTCCGCGCGCTGCATGGCGGCGAGCAAGGCCAGGCTTCCGCCCACATTGTTGTCGTAGTAGCGCAGGGGTTGCGCCTGCCCTTCGCCGACCGCCTTGAGCCCGGCGAAGTGCACCACGGCGCTGACCGGGTGCCGGTCGAACAGGCCGTCCAGGTCCTGCCGCGAGCGCACGTCGCCTTCGACGCAGGGCACGGCGCGGCCGGCGATGGCCTCCAGCCGCTTCAGGCCGGCCGGCTTGCTGTTGCTGAAGTTGTCGAACAGCACGACTTCGTGGCCGGCTTCGACCAGCACCGCCGCGGTATGCAAGCCGATGTAGCCGGCGCCGCCCGTGAGCAGAATCATCATGATTTCCCGTGGTTGGATGGCAGGATTCTAGCCGCGCTTATGGGCGCCATCACAAATCCTTAAGTCACCGCAGCCGGCCGCCGGTAGAATCTTTGCATCCACTTTCGGGAGTTCGCCGTGTCCAGGACCTTCAGGATCGCCCCCAGCATTCTTTCCGCCAACTTCGCCAAACTGGGCGAGGAGGTCGACAACGTACTCGCCGCGGGTGCCGACATCGTGCATTTCGACGTCATGGACAACCACTACGTGCCCAACCTGACCATCGGCCCGCTGGTCTGCGAGGCGCTGAAGAAGCACGGCGTCACGGCGCCGATCGACGTGCACCTGATGGTCAAGCCGGTGGACCGCATCATTCCCGACTTCGCCAAGGCCGGCGCCACCTACATCACCTTCCACCCGGAAGCCTCGGAGCATGTCGACCGGACCATCGCCCTGATCCGCGAATGCGGCTGCAAGCCGGGCCTGGTGTTCAACCCGGCCACACCGCTCGACGTGCTCGACTACACCCTGGACAAGCTCGACATGGTGCTGCTGATGAGCGTAAACCCCGGCTTCGGCGGGCAGAAGTTCATTCCCTACGTGCTCGACAAGGCGCGCAAGGTACGGCAGATGATCGATGCGCGCGGGCTCGACGTCAGCCTGGAAATCGACGGTGGCGTCGGCCCGGTCAACATCCTCGAAGTGGCCAGGGCCGGCGTCGATACCTTCGTCGCCGGCTCGGCGGTATTCGGCGCGGCGAAGGACGGCGACCCGCACCGCTACG
>CAZGQB010000099.1:0-7334 GCA_964527055.1 uncultured Sulfuritalea sp. | reverse complement strand
CCAAGGAGCAGATCGCCCGCGGCGCCGGCCCCTTCTTCTACCTGCCGAAGATGGAAAGCCATCTTGAGGCCCGCCTGTGGAACGAAATCTTCTGCATGGCACAGGACCACATCGGCATGGCACGCGGCACCATCAAAGCCACCGTGCTGGTGGAAACCATCCTCGCCACCTTCGAAATGGAAGAGATCCTGTATGAGCTGCGCGAGCACAGTGCGGGCCTCAACGCCGGGCGCTGGGACTACATTTTTTCCTGCATCAAGAAATTCAAGAAGAACAAGGATTTCTGCCTGGCACAGCGCGGCGCGATCACCATGGAAGTGCCCTTCATGCGCGCTTACGCGCTGGCGCTGGTCAAGGCCTGCCACAAGCGGGGGGCGCCGGCCATGGGCGGCATGAGCGCGCTGATCCCGATCAAGGGCGATCCGGTGGCCAACGAGAAGGCACTGGCCGGCATCCGCCACGACAAGACCCGCGACGCCAACGACGGCTACGACGGCGGCTGGGTCGCGCACCCCGGCCTGGTGCCGATCGCCATGGAGGAGTTCGTCAAGGTGCTGGCTGACCGCCCCAACCAGTGGGAAAAGCAGCGCACCGACACCTACGGCCCCAAGGACTGGCTCAACTTCCAGCCCGAGCAGCCCATCACCGAAGCCGGTGTGCGCAACAACATCAACGTCGGCATCCACTACCTGGGTTCATGGCTCGCCGGCAACGGTTGTGTGCCAATCCACAACCTGATGGAAGACGCTGCTACTGCCGAAATCAGCCGCTCGCAGATCTGGCAGTGGGTCGTGTCGCCCAAGGGCAAGCTTGACGATGGTCGCAAGGTCACCGCCGAAATGGTGCGCGGAATGATCGGCGAGGAACTGGCGAGGGTAAAGGCCGTGGTCACCGCGCAAGGTGAAAAGACCGAAACCTACGACCAGGCGGCGGTGATTTTCGACAAGATGAGCCTGACCCCGGAGTATCCCGAGTTCCTCACCCTGCCGCTCTACGAAGCAATGCAATAAGGCCTGCAATCAGGCGACGGAAAAAGTCGGCGCCTGCAGTACGGCGCGACTGGAGATGAAACGGCATTCGGCGTCAGCCGAATGCCGTTTTTCTTTGCAATTCAGATAAGTAAACTCTTATAGAAGTCTGCTTGATCCCCTGATCACAAGAATCTCTTTTACCTGGCTTCTACCCCCTGCAATAATCCGCGAAAAAGAAGCATGAAGAGCAATCCCCCCCCCCACGCAGTGATGGCTTTGCCCGTGTTTTCCCTTGAAGTGGAAGGTAGATATGTTTTGGCGTTTGTGCGACCACGGAAACTAACGTCGGCTCGGTGCTTGAGGATTACTTCGATCAACTCGGTATTTGGGACCAAAGGAAATGACAGAGAAATCACCCGGTGAATCCGCTCCCGAGACCGGCAAGAGTCGTTTCGGCTGGCTCAAGCGACCGCCGCAATGCTCGATGGCAAGGATGCTCGTCATCGGAATCCTGGGTGGCATAATCATCTGGGGTGGCCTCAACACCGGCATGGAGTACACCAACCGCACCGAATTCTGCCTCTCCTGCCACACCATGAAGACTCCCTACGAGGAGTTGAAGAAGACGGTCCATTACAGCAACCGCACCGGCACCAGCGTCGGTTGCGCTGATTGCCACGTCGCCAGCAGCAAGGAACCCCTGGACTACGCGCGCAAGATGACCCAGAAGGTATTTGCCTCCAAGGACGTCATCGGCGAGATCCTCGGCACCATCGACACGCCGGAGAAATTCGAGGCCCATCGCCTGACGATGGCCAAGCGCGTGTGGGCCCAGATGGAGGCTTCGGATTCCAAGGAATGCCGCAACTGCCACAAGTTCGAAAAGATGGATACGACCAAGCAGAAGGACCGCTCCGTCGTCAAACATGAAGGTGCCATGCAGGACGGCAAGACCTGCATCGCTTGCCACAAGGGCATCGCGCATAAACCGGTGCATCATCTGCTCGAAGGCGGACAAGCACCCACCGCAGCCCCGGCGAGTGCTTCGCCGCCGCCGGCACGAACCCCGGAATCACCAAAGGCCGAGGCTGCGCCCGCTCAAACGGCTGCGCAGACCGAGGCGACCGCTGCGTCGGCTGCTGCACCAGCACCAACAACCGTAGCTGCGGTACCGGAGCCGCCAGCCAAAGCAACACCGAAGACAGAAACGTCGGCCGCCACCGCCCCGGCGCCAATCACTGTCGCCGCGGCACCGGCTCAGCCGGCCAAGGCAACCTCTAAGTCAGAAGCGCCCGCTGCTGCTGCGCCGGCCGCCGGCAGCGTTGCTGCCGGTATCGATTGGAGCAGGGTGCCGACACGCCAGATCAAGGTCTTCTATCCTGGCCAGGCCGGCCTGGAGTGGGTGATGAACAAGGCCGATCATTCCTCCGCTGCGGACATCATTGAAAAGAAACGCGCCTGCGCAAAATGCCATGAGGGTGACGCCAACGAAGTCGGTGCCGCGATCGTCGCCGGCAAGCCGGTGGGCGTATCGAAGACGGTCATGGAGCCGACCCCGCCCCCGGGCAAGGTGGGCTTCGTCCCGGTGACGTTCCAGACCACCCATGACGGCAGCAAGATCTACTTCCGCTTCGAATGGGTGCCGCCGAAGATCGGCGAAAAGAAGCTCGACCCGAAGAACGAGGTCAAACTCACCATGATGTTCGATGGCGGCGGCACGGTCGAGGGCAGTGAGCTGAACGGCTGTTGGGGAACCTGCCACGTCGACCTGCGCACCATGAAGGACGCCAAGGACGACAAGAAGACGAAATACATCACCGGGGCCGATCTGGCCGGCGGCAAGTTCATGGACCTGATCCAGTACCGCAGCGGCAAGGGCCAGGCCCCGGTCGACGGCTGGGTGGACAGCGAGCGTCACATGGACGGCGGCAAGAGCGGGCTCAAGGCCGACGGCAAGAAGGAGGGCAACAAGTGGGTCGTCGTGTTCGAACGATCACTGGCCGGAGGCGGCAAGGGAGACCATGCCATTACTGCCGATAAGGTGTATAACTTCGGCTTCGCGCTGCACGAGGATTTCACCAATGCCCGCTTCCACTATGTTTCGCTTGGCTACCAGTTCGGACTGGACAAGCCCAATCCGGGCGTGAAAAACTATATCGACGTGCAAAAGCAATAAGGCGGCAATCGATTTTTCAGCAGTACATTCATCAATTCCAAGGAGGAGACAAGATGATGATGAAGTGGGGAGGATGGGCGCTGGCCACTGGCGTCCTGGCGGTATCTGCGATGGCTCAGGCAGCGCCGCCCACGGCGGCGATGCTGTCGAATGCTTGTGCCGGCTGCCACGGCACCAACGGTGGCAGCGCCGGTCCGACGATGCCCAGTCTGGCAAGCCAGTCCAAGGAAGCCATTGAAGCCGCCATGAAGAAATTCAAGAGCGGCGAGCGTCCTTCATCGATCATGGGCCGCTTGGCAAAGGGCTATAGCGATGCCGAGATAACGGCGATGGCCGAGTTTTTCTCCAAGCAGAAGCTCCACGCCACAAACCAGACGCTGGACAAGGCAAAGATCACCAAGGGTGCCAGCCTGCAGGAAGCCAACTGCGGCCGCTGCCACATCGAGGACGGCAGGGAAGGCAAGGACGACACACCGGTGATGGCCAGCCAGTGGCTGCCCTACATGCAAATGCAAATGGCCGACTACCTGTCGGGCAAGCGCAAGATGCCGGAAAAGATGAAGGAGAAGGTTGATCCCATGTCGAAGGAAGACCTGGACGCTCTTCTGCACTTCTACGCCAGCGTTAAATAAGGGAGAACACGACATGACTCTGGATCGCAGAAGTTTCCTCAAGTTGGTGGGTGCCGGCGCCGGCGCGGTAGGTGCAGTGAGCCTGCCGATGATCGGACAGGCGGCCGAACTAATGCCCAAGTCGGGCAAGCGCGTCGTTGTGATCGGCGGCGGCTATGGCGGCACCATCGCCGCCAAGTACATCCGCATGATGGACAAGAACATCGAAGTGGTGCTGATCGAGCGTAACGATCATTTCGTATCGTGTCCGTTCAGCAATCTTTATCTCGGCGGCCTTCTCCCCGATCTCAGCACCCTGACCATCAAGTACGACAAGCTCGCCGCAAATCACGGCGTCAAGGTCGTGCAGGCGGAAGTCACCGGGGTCGACCCGGCGGCGAAGTCGGTCACGACCTCCAAGGGGACGATCGCCTATGACCGTCTGGTGGTCGCGCCCGGCATCGATTTCCGCCTCGACGAGATCAAGGGCTACGACGTCGCCGCCATGGAGATCATGCCGCACGCATGGAAGGCGGGGCCACAGACCATCCTGCTGCGCAAGCAGCTCGAGGCGATGAAGCCCGGTGGCAATGTGGTCATTTCCATTCCCCTGGCGCCGTTTCGCTGCCCGCCGGGACCCTACGAACGGGCCAGCATGATCGCCATGTACCTGAAGCAGCACAAGCCCGGCTCCAAGGTCGTCATCCTCGACGCCAATCCGGATATCGTCTCGAAGAAGGGGCTCTTCCTCAAAGGCTGGAAGAAGCACTACGAAGGGATCATCGACTACCGCGCGGCGAAGAAGGTCACCGAAGTCGATACCGGCAAGATGGCGGTAATGATCGAGGGGCTCGAAGAAGTCCAGGGCGCCGTGATCAATGTCATCCCGCCGCAGAAGGCCGGCATGATCGCGCACGCTGCCGGGCTGGTGGGGCCGGACAAGAAGTGGTGTCCGGTCAATCCGACGACGTTCGAGTCGACCCTGCAAAAGGACATCCATGTCATCGGCGATTCGTCGATCGCCGGTGCCATGCCCAAGTCGGGCTACTCGGCCAACTCGGAAGCCAAAGTCTGCGCCAACAATATCGTGGCGCTGATGAACGGCAAGGAGATCACCGAAATGTCGGCCATCAACACCTGCTACAGCTACCTGTCCGCCAAGGAAGCAGTCAGCGTGACCGGCGTGTACAAGGTTAACGCAGAGAAGCAGGCCATCGAGGGCGTAGCCGGTTCCGTTGCCGTCTCGCCCGATCTGTCCGAGGTCGAGGCGATCTATGCCGAAAGCTGGTTGAAGAACATCCTTACCGAGATGTCGACCTGATCGATTGCATCATGGCCATGACAAACCCCGCCGATCGGCGGGGTTTGTTTTTGGGGGTGCCCGACACTACCGGACGGAACTACTTGTGGCCCGTGCTGCCAAAGCCGCCAGCGCCGCGATCGCTGGCCGGAAATTCTTCGACCACATTGAAGGCCACCTGCACCACCGGCACCACCACCAGTTGTGCCAGGCGATCGAGCGGATTCAGGGTGAAGGCCTCCTGCCCGCGATTCCAGGTCGAAACGAAAATCTGGCCCTGGTAGTCCGAGTCGATCAAACCGACCAGATTGCCCAGCACGATGCCATGCTTGTGGCCGAGTCCCGAGCGCGGCAGGATCATCGCCGCCAGACCCGGATCGCCAAGATGAATCGCGATGCCGGTCGGCACAAGGAAGGTTTCGCCAGGATGGATGTTCAAGGTCGCATCGATGCAGGCGCGCAAGTCGATGCCGGCAGAGCCGGCGGTGGCATATTGCGGCGCGCAGCCATCCTGCTTCAGGCGGGCATCGAGAATCTTGAGGTCAACGCTGGCCACGCCGCCCCTCCATCAGGCCAACGATATGCGCGACGATACCCCTCGCCACTTCGGACTTGTCCGCCGGGGGCAGGACATGTGCACCTGCCGCGTCGAACAGGGTGACCGCATTGCTGTCGCCGCCCAGGCCGTCCTGCACCAGATTGCCGACCACCAGCGCGAGCTTCTTCGCCACGCGCTTGCCTTCGGCATACTTCGCCAGGTCCTGGCTCTCGGCGGCAAAGCCGACGCAAAACGGCGCATCCGGCCGCGTCGCGACTTCGGCAAGGATGTCGGGGTTGGCTTCGAGTTCGAGGGAGAGAGTAGCCGTGCCTTTCTTGATCTTTTGCGCCGATTCCTGCCGCGGCCGGTAGTCGGCCACGGCGGCGACCCCGATGAAAACATTCTGCCCGGGCAGCGCCCGCATCACCGCGTCGCGCATCTGGCAAGCGCTTTTCACATCGACACGCTGCACGCCGCGCGGCGTCGCCAACGTCACCGGACCGGCAACCAGAGTCACCTCCGCACCTGCTTCGGCACAGGCACGGGCGAGGGCGAATCCCATCTTGCCGGAACTCGAATTGGTCAGGCCGCGCACGGGATCGAGCGCTTCGAAGGTCGGTCCCGCAGTCAGCAACACGCGTTTGCCGGCCAGGGATTTGGCTTGCAGGGAGGCATGCAGTTCATCGAACAGTTCATGTGCTTCCAGCATGCGGCCGTCGCCGAACTCGCCGCAGGCCTGCTCACCATGGGCCGGGCCCAGAACGCCGACACCATCGGCCCGCAGCTGTGCGACGTTGCGCCGGGTGGCCGGATGCTCCCACATCTGGCGGTTCATCGCGGGGGCCACCAGCAGCGGGCAGTCGCGCGCCAGGCAAAGCGTTGAAAGCAGGTCGTCGGCAAAGCCGTGCGCCAGCTTGGCCAGAAAATCCGCGGTCGCCGGAGCCACCAGCAATGCCGCCGCGCCCCGGGTCAGGTCGATGTGGGCCATGCCGTTGTCCATGCGCTCGTCCCACAGAGCTTGCCAGACGCGGCGGCCGGTCAGCGCCTGAAACGTCGCCGCGCCGACAAACCGCACGCCGGCTGCCGTCAGGACCACATCGACTTCGGCGCCGGCCTTGACCAGCAGGCGCACCAGTTCCGCCGCCTTGTAGGCCGCGACGCCGCCGGTCACGCCCAACACGATGCGCTTGCCCTGAAATCCGTTCATGACATTAAAATCCCGCCAATCGGCACTCAAGCGGGGATTGTAATCCATGGCCATACGCGATTGGCCCGCGGCGGAACGCCCGCGCGAGCGGCTTGCCCAACAGGGCGCGGCGGCGCTGTCCGACGCGGAACTGCTGGCGATATTTCTGCGCGTCGGCGTGCGCGGCAAGAGCGCGGTCGATCTGGCCCGCGATCTGCTGGCGAGTTTCGATGGCGACTTGGGACGCCTGGGCGCCGCAAGCACGAAAGACCTCGCACGACTTCCCGGGATTGGGCCGGCCAAGGCCGCCCAGCTTGCCGCAACGCTTGAACTGGCCCGCCGGGCGCTCGCCGGATCGATCAAGGCAAAGGATGCAATGGCCTCGCCCCGGGAGGTCCGCGACTGGTTGCGCCTGTCGCTGGGCAACCTGCAGCACGAGGTCTTCGTCGCCCTCTGGCTGGATGCCCAGAACCGTCTGATCGTCAGCGAGGAACTGTTTCGCGGCACACTGACGCAAACCAGCGTTTATCCGCGTGAAGTCGTCAAGCGGGC
>CAZGQB010000098.1:0-7380 GCA_964527055.1 uncultured Sulfuritalea sp. | reverse complement strand
AAACTGCCCTTCACCAAGAAGGGCGAACTGATGGACGACCAGGCCGCGAACGGCCCCTTCGGCAGCAACCTGACCTATCCGGTGGAAGCCTACGTGCGCCTGCACCAGACCTCGGGCACCACCGGCGTGCCGCTCAAGGTGATGGACACCAACGAATCCTGGGACTGGTGGGGCCGCTGCTGGGGCCACGTGCTGGCCGGCGCCGGCATCACGGCGTCCGACCGCCTGTTCATGGCCTTCGCCTTCGGCCCCTTCATCGGCTTCTGGGCCGCCGTCGAAGGCGCGCGCAAGATCGGCGCAACCATGATTCCCGGCGGCGGGCGCGACTCGCAGCAGCGTCTCGAACTGATGCGCGAAACGGGCGCCACGGTGCTCTGCTGCACGCCAACCTATGCCCTGCGCCTGGCCGAGGTAGCCCACGAAATCGGCTTCGACATCGGCACGATCCCGATGAAGGCCACGGTGCATGCCGGCGAACCGGGCGCCAACATACCGGCGACCAAGCACCGCATCCAGACCGCCTGGACCGCCAAGTGCTTCGACCACGCCGGCGCCTCGGAAGTCGGCGCCCATTCCTTCGAATGCCACGTCCAGCCCGGCGGCACGCACCTGATCGAAAGCGAATACATCGCCGAGGTGATCAATCCCGTGACCGGCGAGGCCGTGGCACCGGGCGAGCGCGGCGAACTGGTGATCACCAACCTCGGCCGCTGGGGCTTCCCGGTGATCCGCTACCGCACCGGCGACCTGGTCAAGGTCAACCTCGACCGCTGCGACTGCGGCCGCACCTCCCTGCGCTTCGAAGGCGGCATCCTCGGCCGCGCCGACGACATGGTCACGGTACGCGGCGTCAATGTCTTCCCCGCCGGCGTGGAGAACATCATCCGCAAGTTCGCCGAAGTGGACGAGTTCCGCATCACGGTTAACAAGGTCAAGCAGATGGACGAAATGGACATCGAAGTCGAACTCTGCGAAGGGGCCGACCCGGAGGTGGTGCATGAAATCGCCATCAAGCTGGATTCGATGCTGGCCTTCCGCCCGCGCGTGCACCACGTCGCGCGCAACATGCTGCCGCGCTTCGAGATGAAGGCGAAGCGCTTCCACGTCAAGCTCGACTGACCCGCCGCGGAGTAAAGGGCGGACTTCGGTCCGCCAAGTCAAAATTCGTCCCCGGATCAAGTCCGGGGCCGGCGATTACGGCGAACGCCGGAATCCTCTGGACACCGGCATTCGCCGGTGTGATGGCGTTTTTGAAACTTCGGGAGCTGGACAGAAATTCTGAAAGTCGGCGCTGGCGGCACGGCAGCTTTTCCGGCAAGCCTGTTCAAGCCATGAAATCGGCCGTGTCTTATTCGTGCCCGGCCGTTTATCGTTTCGGCTGCTCAGTGGCAGGTAACTGAGTGGTCAGCCACACTGAAAGTCACGGCAAGGCTGGCAAGCCCAGTTCTTTGAGAAAGGCATTGTGCTTTTCCCTTGCCTTCTCGATGTTCTCCGCCAAAGTAAGCAACTCGGCATTGACCGCCTGTAGATCGACCTCCGCTTCCGCCTGCGCCGTGCTGATGTAGCGGGAGATGTTCAGGTTGTAGCCGTTGGTTTCAATCTCTTCCATCGGCACGCGGCGGGCGTAGCGCTCTCCCTCGCGGCGGAACTGGTAGGCGGCGATGATCTTGTCGATGTGCTCAGGCAACAGGCGGTTTTGCCGCTTGCCTTTCTCGAAGTGCTCGGCCGCGTTGATGAACAGCACGTCATCGGGCTTCTTGCATTTCTTCAACACCAGAATGCACACCGGAATGCCGGTAGAGAAGAACAGATTGGCGGGCAGGCCGATTACGGTGTCGATGTGGCCGTCTTTCAGCAGCTTGGTGCGGATGCGCTCTTCCGCTCCGCCGCGGAACAGCACGCCGTGGGGCAGGATGATGGCCATCACGCCTTCCGGCTTCAGGTAATGAAAGCCGTGCAGCAAAAAGGCGAAGTCGGCAGCAGACTTGGGGGCCAGGCCGTAATTCTTGAAGCGCATGTCCTCGCCCAGCGCGTCGCTCGGTTCCCAGCGGTAGCTGAACGGCGGGTTGGCAACCACCGCATCGAACTTCGGCATCCGGGCCGGGTTCGTCTCGCGCAACATGTCCCAATCGTTGGTCAGCGTGTCACCGTGATAAATCTCGAACTCGGAATCCTTCACCCCGTGCAGCAGCATGTTCATGCGCGCCAGGTTGTAGGTGGTGATGTTCTTTTCCTGGCCGAATATCTTGCCGATGCCGTGCGCCCCCATGCGGTGGCGCACATTCAGCAGCAGAGAGCCCGAGCCACACGCAAAGTCGAACACGCTGTCCAGTTGCTTCTTCTTGCCGGTGGCGGGTTCCTGGCTGTCCAGCGTGACGATGCCCGACAAAATGTCGGAAATCTGTTGCGGCGTGTAGAACTCGCCCGCCTTTTTACCGGAGCCGGCGGCAAACTGGCCGATCAGGTATTCATAGGCATCACCAAGGGTGTCCCTGTCGGTGGAGAACTTCGCCAGTCCCTCGGCAATGGCCTTGATGATGGTGCAGAGCACGGCATTGCGGGCTTCGTAGCCCTTGCCCAGCTTTTCCGAATTCAGATTGATCTCGGAGAACAGCCCGCCGAAGGTGCTGGCGAAGGATTCGTTCTCAATGTAGTCGAAGCCCTTTTGCAGGGTGTGCAGCAACTCCCCGTCCTGCGTGCGCGCCATCTCCGCGATGCTGCCCCAGAGATGGCCGGGCTGGATCACGTAATGCGTCTTGCGGCGCATCTGCTTTTCGAATTCAGCCGTGTCGTCCGGGTTCTGCGAATACCACACCGCCAGCGGCGTACGGCGGTCGCCGCCTTCCAGCTTCGGGTAATCCGGCCCCAGTTCCTTTTGCGCCGCCGTCTCGTAGTTGTCCGACAGATAGCGCAGGAACAGGAAAGACAGCATGTAATCGCGGAAGTCATCTGCGTTCATCGCACCGCGCAGTTGGTCGGCAATGCCCCACAGGGTATTGCCCAGTTGTTTTTGATCTTGATCGGTCATTTATGTCTCATTTGCGTGTATGTCATGTCACTGCCTCCACAGCTGCAGGTTGAACTTGTGTAACAGCCGGTGCAAGCTCGGGCAAGGCAAAGGCATAGCGCGCCAGGAAACCATCCAGGACTTCCTTGAACAATGCCTTGTTGTCTTCCAGCATCTCGCGTGGCTCGTAGAGCGAATACTTGCCGTGGCTGAGCAAGTTCAAGGCGCGAGCGTGCAGGCCTTCATCGCCCGAGGTGCCCAGGCATTCCGAAAAGTCATCGTGCCCAAAGAAATTCGCCGTCTTCTCAACGATGCTGCGCAGCGTATTGAAGTGGTGGGTGTACAGCGCGCCGCTCTGGCTGGCGGCTTTCAACTCGCTCAACATGGCGACATGATGGAAGAAAGGCGTGTCAGTGGTAGCGCGCAGCGTGTGGCCTTCTCCATCCTTGGCCTTGTAGAGAAAGTAGCTTTTGGTCTGTTGTTTCTTCAATTCGTTGAACATCACGTTGAAGAACAAACCGTGGTGCGACGAAATCACCGTCTGCACCTTGTCCTTACCGCGCCGTAACAGTTTGGCTAGATCAGAGGCCACGGTAATGGCGTTATTGTCGTCCAGTGAAGAAATCGGGTCGTCGATATAGAGGTACTTGACCCAATCGTAGGCCTGACCGGGTTGAGCATCGATGGCGAGCTCAACCAGGGCTAGGAACACACACCAGATAAAAATGTTTTCCTCGCCGCGCGACACCTTGATGTGCTCGGCATCGCCCCGCGAGAACGTGACCGTCCAGTCCTCGTAATCGATGCGGAAATCAAAGTCGGCGTAACGCTCAAGGTAGGGAAAAATTTTCTCTTCCAGCGCCAGTTCCCGGAAGCCATCGAAAAAGTGCGAATCCTTGTTGATACGCAGCACACGTTGGCTGTCATTCTTCAGGTCGTTGTCCCAATTGAACAGGTCTTCGGTGTATGCGTTGAAGTACAGGGTATCGCGGGCAATTCCTTTCTTTTTCTTTCCTGCATCCTTGAACGCCATGGATAGCCGGGTCTTACCGGTAGCGTTATAGGCAAACAAAAGGACAAAATCTTTCCCACCGCTTTTAAGATCGTCACGCAACCGGGAAACCAAGGGACGCAGGGTTTTGTAACTATATACCTTGGTCTTCCTACTCACGACGTTGCCCCTTTGCGGTCCTTGATCCTGCTTTCCAGCGCCTTCAGCTCGGCCTCGTCCTGCTCATCTGCCGCTTGCGCCTCCTGGGCTTTGCGGCGCTGGTCGTAGTCCACAAACAGCGGGGCAATCTGCTGCTCCATGCGGGCATGGCTGACCGAGCCCGCGCCCGCCAGCAAGGGGAAACTGTTGGCGGCGACGATCTGGCCGACGTTCTCACGCCAGAAATCCATGCTGGTGATGGCTTGCCGTTTGGCACGCAGTTCGGCGGTTTCCAGAAAGATGACCACCAGGCGGTTGAGGGTGTCGATTTCGTCTTCGGTCAAGTAGTTCTTGGCCACCAAGATGTCCTGCTTGCGCACCTGGGCGCCCTTCCATGCGAGCAAGCCGAAATGGGCATCCGCAGGGTTGGCGCGGGCGACGATGATTTCAGCGGCGGTCTGTTGCGTCACCGCATACAGCAGAATATTTTGCACCGTGGCGAAAAATTGCTGGGTGGCCTGATCGGTCTTGTCGTAATCGGCGGCCAGCGCGAACAGGTCGCGCACTTTCTGATAGAAACGTTTCTCCGAGGCGCGAATATCGCGGATGCGCGCCAGCATCTCGTCGAAATAGTCCGGGCGGCCATCGGGGTTCTTGAGCCGCTCGTCGTCCATGGCGAAACCCTTGCGCAGGTATTCCGTCAGTACTGTGCTGGCCCAGCGGCGAAACTGCACCCCGCGCGGCGAGCGCACGCGGTAGCCGACGGCCAGAATGGCGTCCAGGTTGTAGAGCTTGGTCCGGTAGGTTTTGCCGTCCGCCGCAGTTGTCAAGGATTCCTTGACAACTGACTCCTCGTGCAACTCCCCATCCTGAAACAGGTTTTTCAGGTGCAGCGAAATGTTCTGCTTGCTGGCGTTGAACAGCTCCGCCATTTCCAACTGCGTGAGCCAGACCGTGCCCCGTTCGGCCCGCAGTTGCACTTGGGCATGTCCGTCTTCGCTGGTGTAGAGAATGAGCTGCGTCATGCGACGATCTCGTCCAGCGCGGGGAAAAGCTGCTGCATCAGGCCCTTCTTGTGCGTTTTGAGCGCGGCGAGTTTTTGGGTTTGGGCGGCGATGAGGTCGTCGAGGGCGGCGAGGCAGTCGGCGATATTTTGTTGTTCGGCAACTGACGGGAAGCATATTCTGAAGTCATTAATTTGCTTTGCGCTTATATGCGGTATGCCGCCGCTTGTATTAATCCGATCCACATACGCGTGGAATTTGGTGGAGTTAATTTGCTGAAAAATAAAACGAATCGTCGGTGCGCACTTCGCTCGCAAGCGCGCTACCCGCTGAACAAGCAATGCATCCACGTCGGTTTCAGATATTAAGGCTGAGTTCTTGCCAACCTTGGACCCGTCCATGCCTATTACTAAGTCGTCGATAAGTAGCTTATATTTTTCTAGGTTTGTAGCATCACCCAAAAAGAACCTATCTATGTCCCGACTGTGGCGCACGAACCCTTCCGTTATGTTTATGCCGCGCATGATCGGAATTCCGCTCACATCTTCTGTAATGTCTGCTCCGTCGAATGGATACCCGGACAGCAAATCAATCTTTTCCCCAATTGGAATTTCCACCCACTCCCCCGCATCCCGAAACTCGGAGAAGCGCAGTTTGGGCAAGGTTTCACCTTCGGCGGGGAAAAGCTGTTGCATCAGCCCTTTTTTGTAAGCCTTCAGCGTGTCGAGCTTTTGCGCCTCTAGGGTGAGCAGTTCATCGAGGGAAGCGAGACAGTCGGCGATTTTTTGTTGTTCGCCGCCTTTTCGGTCCGGGTAGGTGACTACCTTGGTCTTGAGGATAGAGAAATGTCTCTTGTACTCTTCCGATACGACAGGCCGAAAACAAAGAAACTGGTACAGAAAAGCGGTATCAGCGAGACCACTTCCCTTGATTATCTTGATCCCATCGGCACCTTGCGCAAAGGATTGATGGATCAACTTTAGTGCGCAGGTGTGATCGCCAAAAACGATTAATGGCTGACTTGTTTCGACTATTGCTTCTGGGTCGTTTGTCCATCCCGCTATGTCGCTCTGCCCTTGGTCAATGACCGGGAACTGTCCTTCTGAGAGATAGCCCGACGTTGGAATTTTCTTGGGCGGCGTAACCGTTGCAATCAAGTCGTCCAGTTGGGCGCTCTCCCACTCCCCCGCCTCCCGAAACTCAGGAAAGCGCCTCTTGGGCACCAAACCTCGTATTCCCGTCTTATTGCTCATACGCCCCCAACCCTGAAATCTCCCGCCCTTGGGCGAGCTTATGCAGCAGCGGGATGAGGTCGTCCATCAGCGCCAGTTCGGCCTTGGTGCGCGCTTTCCAGCCCAGTTCCAGCGGGGCCATGAGGTCGCTCAATTGTTCGCCGTCGAAGATCATGCGGCGCAGGATGGCGTCCACAAAGCCTTGCAAGTCGGCGCTGGCGAGACGGTGCTTTTCGGCAATGGCTGCCAACTGGCGGGCGTGCTTCTCGGCCTTGAAGCGCTCGAAGCCGGCGCGGATGGCCTTTTCGTCCAGCCCTTTGCCCGCTTCCAGGGTGGCTATGTAGTCGGCGATGTCGTCACGCGCGTCGATGAACTTGGCGTCGGACTGGATCAGGCCGATGAGCTGTTCGCGGCTCATCTTCTGCTTGCCCGGCGTCTGGCTGGCGTAGCGGGTGATGAGGGCCATGATGTAGTCGTAATCGATGAGGGCGGAGGCGAACAGCACGAACTCGAAATCGAGCTGCTGGACTTGCGGATCGGCCTTGTCGTCGCCCTTTTCCTGTTGCGCTTTCAGGCGCTGGGCAGTTTCAAGATAGGTGCCTCTAAAACTCAGTAGCTGATCCTTCGGAAGGATGGAATCGATCTGGGCCTTTTGCGCAACATCAAGATCGGTGTACTGGTCGAGTTGCGTTTTGAGGCGCTGCACTTCCTTGAAGCGGTTGATGAATTCGATGCGAGCGGTATCGCCTTTCAGGTTGTAGACCTGTTCGGGCTCACAAACCAGATTCTTGTCCTGCATGAAGCCGGCCATGCCGGCGACTGCCGCCTCATATTTGCGTATGACTTCGGCGGCGGGTTCTACCAGCCAGATTTCCTTGGCGGGCCTGGCGGCCTGGCCGGAGAAGAGGCCGATGGCGGTGTCCACGGCGTCTTGCTGCTGGCGGAAGTCGAGGATGTTGCCGTAGGGCTTGGTGCCGTTGAGCACGC
>CAZGQB010000097.1:0-7418 GCA_964527055.1 uncultured Sulfuritalea sp. | reverse complement strand
CGCGCACCACGCCGCCGACGTCGGGCGACACCACCAGCAGGTCCTCGTGGCGCTGCTTCCAGATGTCGCCGAGCAGGATCGGCGCCGCATACACGTTGTCGACCGGAATGTCGAAGAAGCCCTGGATCTGGTCGGCATGCAGGTCCACCGTCAGTACCCGCTGCACGCCGACCGTCTGCAGCATGTTGGCGACCACCTTGGCGGTGATCGCGACGCGCGCCGAGCGCGTCCGCCGGTCCTGCCGGGCGTAGCCGAAATACGGGATGGCGGCGGTGATGCGGCCCGCCGAGGCGCGCTTCAGGGCATCCACCATCACCATCAGTTCCATCAGGTTGTCGTTGGTCGGAAAGCAGGTCGACTGCAGGACGAACACATCATGGCCGCGCACGTGCTCGAGGATCTCGCAACTGACCTCGCCGTCGGAAAAGCGGCCGACCTCGGCGCGGCCGAGCGAAATGTTGAGGCGCTTGACGACATCGGCCGCCAACTTGCGGTTGGCATTCCCGGTAAACACCATCAGGCTGTCGTAGGCCATGTCGCGCTGCTCGTGTGGGTAAGGGCTTAAACCGTTGCTGTCCGGCCGATGTCAGTGGAAGTTCTGGCTGGGGAGGAAGGATTCGAACCTTCGCATGCCGGAATCAAAATCCGGTGCCTTAACCAACTTGGCGACTCCCCAAGATCGAGACTCCGCCTTGAGGGCGCAGGTCGAAAGGACGCGCATTTTCGGGGTTTTCGGGCCTGCTGTCAAATCAGCAGCAGGGGGTGGCGATCCATTCCGGCCGCCACGAAGCCCCTCATTTCCGCGGGCAATGCGGCCAATGCCGTCCGCGCCGCCGACTCGCCGGCGAACTCGACGAAACAGCAGGCGCCGGACCCGCTCATGCGCGCATCGCCGTATTGCCGCAGCCATTCCAGGTGGCGCGCTACCTCGGGATAGAGCGCACAGGCCACGGCTTCCAGGTCGTTGTGGCCGAAGCCAGGGTGCCAGTCCGCCGGCGCAATGGCCGGAGTGTCGCGGCGCAAGGCCGGCGAACGAAAGATTTCCTGCGTCGGCACCGCTACCCCGGGCACCAGCACCAGATACCAGGCCGGATGCGGACCGACATCGGTGAAGTGCTCGCCCACTCCTTCGGCGAACGTTGCAAGTCCATGAATGAAGACAGGTACATCGGCGCCCAGGGCGAGCCCGATGCGCTGCAGGCCGGGCGAGTCGAGCCCGGTGCGCCAGAGGCGGTTCAAGGCCATCAGCGTGGTCGCCGCATCGGAACTGCCGCCGCCCAGACCGCCCCCCATGGGCAGGCGCTTCTCGAGATGCAGCGTGACCCCGGCGCCGGTGCCGGTTGCCGCGCGCAGCGCCTGCGCCGCGCGTACCACGAGGTCGGTTTCCGGAGGCACACCGGGCAGGGGCGTTGCCAGCACGATGCGGCCGTCACCACGCGGTTCGCAGCGCAGCTTGTCGCCGAAATCAAGAAAGCGGAATACCGTTTGCAGCAGGTGGTAGCCGTCGGCGCGGCGGCCGACCACATGCAGGAACAGGTTGATCTTGGCCGGTGCCGGCCAGTCGCGATCCCAGTCGTTCATTCGCGCACATCCCAGTCGTCGATGATGAGCGTCAGTTCGACATCATCGCGGCGGGCTTCCATGACCCGCAAAAGTCGGCGCTCGCGGAACGGCGAGGTATCGGTGACCGCAACGCGCCAGCCGTCGATTTCGCCGCTCAAGACCGACTGCGCGCCGCGCAGCCAGTCGGCCATGGCATCCAGCGGCACCGGCATGCCGAATGCGCGCTGCGCCAGGTGCGCCAGGGAGCCGGCGCTGACCGGCGTCTGATTCGGCTGCACCAGCCGGGCTCCGTCCGCATCGCGCGTCAGCTCAGCCAGACCCTGTCCCAGCGGCGTCATGAGCAGCACGACATCCTTGTCCGGGGAGCGAATCCAGCTGAAACGCAAATGGTCGCGGCGATCGCCCTGGCGCAGCGAAATGCGGCCTTCGGCCGTGAAATGCTGCAGGGGCGGGCCGAGTAAAGTCTGGTCTGCCGGCGCAGGGGCGAGCTCGGCACAGCCCGCCAACAGCAAAGCGACAAGGCTGGCCAGCCATACCCTCAAGTGGCAATGAAAGGACGACTCAGGGAACAAATCGCTTGATCGTCGCCGTCAGCACTTCATTGTTCGGGTGCGACTTGGCCGCTTCACGCCAAACCGCCAATGCCTCTTCGCGCCGGTCGAGAGCCCACAGCACCTCGCCGAGATGGGCTGCGATTTCGCCGTCCGGCATTTTGGAGAACGCCTTGTGCAGGTACTCCAGCGCCCCCCGCAGGTTGCCCTGGCGGAACAGGACCCAGCCTTTGCTGTCTAGGATTGCCGCGTCGTCCGGCTTCAGTGCCATGGCCTTGTCGATCAGTCGTGCCGCCTCGTCGAGGCGGATGTTGCGATCGGCGAGGGAATAGCCCAGCGCGTTGTAACCCTGCGCCGAGTCCGGATTGAGCGCAATCACGCGCTGCAGATGGCGTTCCATGACATCCAGATGGCCGAGCTTTTCCGCCGCCAGGGCCGTTTCGTAAAGCAGGTCGACGTCGTCGGGCCGCGCCTCCAACTCGGCGATGAGGAAAGCGTAGGCATCGGCGTGCCGCCCCGCATCGCGCAGTAGCTGGGACTCGGCGATCACCAGGCGCGGATCATCCGGCTCGATCCCACGCGCCGCCGCCAGCCTCGCGCGCGCCTCGTCGAGCTTGTTCTGGCGCAGCAGGACCTGCGCGGCGCGTACCCTCGCCTGCATGAGGTGCTCGCCGGCCGCAACCTGGTCATACCAGCCGATGGCTTCATCGAGGCGCCTGGCCTGTTCGGCGATCTGTCCCAGGTAGAAACGCGCCGGATTCACGTCGCCGCGTCCGAGCTCGACATAGCGCTTGAGTTGTTGTTCGGCTTCGCTGGAATCGTTGACCTGCAGCGAAAGTATCCCGACGGCGTAAAGCATCTCGGGGCTCTCCGGGTTGGCCGCGAGCAGGCTGCGGAACTCGACTCGCGCGTCCTCGTAGCGCTTTTCACCGACCAGGCTCCGGGCGTATGCCAGGCGCACATCCTGGGCGCCGGGATTGGCCTCCAGCCAGGCTTTCAGGAAATCGATCCGGGCCGGTCCCTTGGGCAGCAGCTCCGCCTTGAACAGGGCAGCCGCATCCCAGTTCGGACGCAAAGCCAGCGCCTGGTCGATCTCGCTTCCGGCGCGGGCGATGTCGCCGATGCCGAGTTCCGCCTGCGCCCGCACATAGCGGGCTTCGGCCAGTTCGAGATAAGGCTGGGTCAGCTGGTTGAACAGTTGATGAAGCGCCTTCTTGTCCGAATAACGGGCAAAGGCACGGGCCAGCTTCAGGAGGGTTTCGCCGGCGTCAGGAACTGCCCGTGCCAGGTCCGGGGCCAGGCTCGCGGCCAATTCGTCGATACGGCCACTGGAGAGTAGCAGCGTCGACTGCATCTGTCGCGCCTGCTGCGACTCCGGCTCAAGGCTGAGCCAAAGCCGGGCCGCGTCCAGCGCGATCTCGTGCTGGCGCGAATGGTAGGCGACATCCGCCGCGCGACGCGCGATTCGCGGATCGCGCGTGGTGGTTGCCAGATCCAGCAGCGCGGCCGCGGCAAGCGGGTACTGGCCGCGCCGGGTCGCAATCTCTCCCAGCAGGAACTGGTAGAGAATCTGGCCGGTGAGCTCCTGCTTCGGCAGGCGGTCGTCCGCCTTCTCCGTCGTCGCGGCGGCGGGTGCGGCCGCGGGTACTGCAGCGGGCGCCGGAGCCTGAGCCCACGCGCATGCGCCCGACAGCAAAAGCAGGAGCGCAAGGAGCGGGGAACGTTTCTTCATTGGCGGGACACCTTCGCGAAACCCAATACAATGCGGCGATGTTAGCAGTTTCATCAGTCGTTTCGTGCGGATCCGTGCATGCCTGAACTGCCCGAAGTAGAAGTCACCTGCCGCGGAATTGCCCCCACCCTGACCGGCAACAGGGTCTTCGCGGTGATTGCCCGGACGCCGGCGCTACGCTATCCCCTGCCGGAAAAGCTGGGGCAGAAGCTCGCCGGACAGCGCCTGGCGGCCGTCAGCCGTCGCGGCAAATACCTGTTGCTGGACTTCGGTCACGGGCACCTGCTGATCCATCTAGGCATGTCCGGCAGCCTGCGATTGGTGCCGGCCAGCCAGCCCGCCGAAAAGCATGACCATTTCGACCTGGCATTCGCCATCGGGCGCAGAAGAGTGGCCTTGCGCCTGCGCGACCCGCGGCGTTTCGGCGCAATCCTGTGGCTCCGGCGCGGTGCACCGGCGCATCCGCTGCTGGCGGTGCTCGGCATCGAGCCACTGACGGACGAATTCAATGCCCGCTGGCTAAAGCAGGAATTGGCCGGACTTTCGGCAGCCATCAAGCCGACCCTGATGGACAGCCATCGCGTCGTCGGCATCGGCAACATCTACGCCTCGGAAAGCCTGTTCCGCGCCGGCATCGATCCGCGCACCCCCGCCGGCCGGATTTCCCTCAAACGCCTGGAGCGCCTGGTGCCGGCGATCAAGGCCACGCTCGCGGCGGCCATCGCTGCCGGCGGCAGCAGCCTGCGCGACTTCATCCATTCGGACGGCAGCTCGGGCTATTTTCAGCAGCAGTATTTCGTCTATGGCCGCGGCGGCGAACCCTGCCGCGCCTGCGGCCGCCCGATCAGGGAACTGCGCCAGGGCCAGCGCGCGAGCTTCTACTGCCCCGGCTGCCAGCGCTAGGGCCGCTTACTTCGCCGTCAGGGCGAGGAACTTCGCCATCAGCTGGTCCTTGGTTTCCGGATGGTTCGGATCATCGGGAATGCAATCCACCGGGCAGACCTCACGGCATTGCGGGGTGTCGAAGTGGCCGACGCATTCGGTGCATTTGTTCGGATCGATGATGTAGATCTCGTCGCCCTGCGAAATCGCGTTGTTCGGGCACTCCGGCTCGCATACGTCGCAGTTGATGCATTCATCGGTGATGATCAGGGCCATGGAAAATTCCTCAATGGTTGAGTTTCAGTTTAAGTCGTTCGACCACCAGCGGATGCACGAACTTGGACACGTCACCGCCCAGGGTGGCGATCTCGCGGACCATGGTCGCTGAAATGAACATGTAGTTCTCGTCGGGCGTCAGAAAAACGGTTTCGACATCCGGATACAGGCTGCGGTTCATGCCGGCCATCTGGAATTCGTATTCGAAGTCGGACACGGCGCGCAGGCCGCGCAGGATGATGGAAGCATTCTGCTCGCGCATGAAATCCATCAGCAGGCTGTCGAAGCCCTGGACTGCGACGTTGGGAAAATCGGCAAGAATCCGGCGCGCGATATCGACGCGCTCGGCAAGGTCGAACAGGGGCTGCTTCTTGCGGCTCTCGGCAATGGCGATGATGACCTTCTGGAACAGGCCCGAGGCGCGCCGCACCAGATCCTCGTGTCCGCGCGTGAGCGGATCGAAGGTCCCCGAATACACGGCGATGGAATTGTTCATGCCTGCTCCAGCAAGTGAAAGAATACCTGTCCGGCCCGTCCCTGCTTCGTCACCGTCCAGCGTCCCAGTTTCTCCAGCGGCGACTCCGCCTCGACGTAAAGCCTTGCCCGTGGCGCGGCCAGCTGTTCCAGCCGGGACTCTACCCGGCCCAGCCAGCCCTGCCCATAAGGCGGATCAAGAAAAAGCAGATCGAAGCGTCGCCCGGCCGGGGGGGCGAATTTTAGCGCATCGCAGCAAAACAGTTCCAGTCGCCGGCAGGCAAAGCCGTCGGCATGCTTTTCCAGCGCGGCGAATACCGGCCGTGACCGCTCGACCAGGGCGACGTAACCGGCGCCGCGCGAAGCCGCTTCAAAGCCGAGGATTCCGCTGCCGGCGAAGAGATCGAGGCAGCCGAGTCCGTCGAGATCCTGCCCCAGCCAGTTGAACAGCGTCTCGCGCACCCGATCCGGCGTCGGCCGCAAGCCTGGCGCGTCGGCCACCTGAACCAGGCGGCTGCGCCATTCCCCTCCGGTGATGCGGATGCGGCTCAAGACCGCTCAGTCCGTCGCCACCACCACCGTGACAAGGTTTTCCGCCTTGACGTGGCGGGCGAAGGCGCCCTTGACCTGCTCGGCGGTGACCGCTTTCACCTTGCCCGGGAAGTCGTCGAGGTAGGTCAGCGGCAGGCCGTAGAAACCGATCGCCGAAAGATAGCCGAGCAGTTTGGCGTTGCTGTCCATGCGCAGCGCCAGGCCATCGACCATGTTCTTCTTCGCGGCGGCCAGTTCCTGCGGTGTCGGGCCGTTTGCGATGTAGTCGGCCAACACCTGATCGACCACCTTGAGCGCAGCGTCCGCCTGCTCCCGCTTGGTCTGCAGCCCGATCTCGAACGGGCCTTCGAGCTTGCGCGGCGCGAAATAGGAATACACGCTGTAGGCATAGCCGCGCTTTTCGCGGACTTCCTTCATCAGGCGCGAGACGAAGCCGCCGCCGCCAAGGGTGTAGTTGCCCACCAGCAGCGGAAAATAGTCGGGGTCGCTGCGGCTGATCGCCGGCAGGCCGATATGCACATGGCTTTGCGCGGCGGGGTGCGGCACCTTGATCGTTTCCCGCTGCGGCTTCTTCACCGGCGGCGGCACGAGGGCGCCGCCGCCCGGCGGCAGTCCCTCGGTCAGGCGCTGGGCGATCGCCTCGGCCTCGGCGCGCGAAACATCGCCGATGATGGAAACCACGGCACCCTTCGCACCATAGTGCCCGCGGTGGAAGGCGACGAGATCCTCACGCGTGATGGCGCCCACGCTCTCCACCGTCGGGCTGACGCCGTAAGGATGGCCGGGGTAGATGGCCGCGGCGAAACGCTTGCCGGCAATCGCGTCGGGCCGCGTTTCGGACTCACGAATGCCGGCAATCGTGCGGCCCTTTTCGCGCTCCAGCACCGCTTGCGGAAAAGTCGGCGCTGACAATACGGTGCGCATCAGGTCCAGCGCGCCTTCGCGTTCGGCTTTGCTCGACAGCGTGCGCAGGCTGACGCTGGCGCGGTCGGCATCGGCCGAGCCGCCCAGCCGTGCGCCCAGGTCGACCACGCGTCCGGAAATCTTCTCCTCGTCCATGTCACCGGCGCCCGCTTCGAGCAGGCTGCGGGTCAGGCCGGCGAGGCCCGACTTCCCGGCGGGAACGAAGGCGCCGCCGGCGGCAAAGTCGATCTGCACGTCGAGGATGGGTATCACCCGCGTCTCGATGAAATACACCTTGGCCCCGGTGGGCGCCGTCCAGTGCTCGATCTTGACGCCGGCCAGGGCCACGGTCGATACCAAGGATGCCAGCAGGCATATCCCAATCGAGCGAAGCGAGCCGGCCAGTAGTCCCGCCCCGGGAAGGGGGCGCAGGCGGGGTTTCGCAAAGCACTGCTTTGCGCCGCCGAAGCCGGCTGGCTGTGCAA
>CAZGQB010000096.1:0-7488 GCA_964527055.1 uncultured Sulfuritalea sp. | reverse complement strand
TCAGTGTATCGCCGAGATGGGCCGGGGCGATGAAGTTGATGTCGACGCCGGCGGCGACGGCCTTGTGGTTGAAGCTGTTGCAGGCGTAAGCGAAATTGGTGTCGGCCAGGGCGAAGATGAAGCCGCCGTGGCAGATGCCGTGGCCATTGACCATGTCCTGCCGTACCTTCATGTCGACCACCGCGCCGCCCGGGGTGGTCTCCCTGATGACTATACCGAGCCCCTGCGCGGCGTGGTCGTCCGGCCACATGATGGCGGTGCAGCGCTCGGCAACCTGCTGGGTGGTCAGTGCCATCTCATTTCCCCGTGAAGGAAGGTGCGCGCTTTTCCATGAAGGCGGCGACGCCTTCGCGGTAATCGTGACCGAAGCCGAGCTCGCGCTGGCAGTCACGCTCGAGGTCGAGTTGCTGCTCCAGCGTGTTGCCCCCGCTGGCGTAGATCGCCTGCCTGGTCCGGGCCAGGCCTTTGGTCGGCGCCGTGCTGAAGTGGACCGCCAGTCTTTCGGCCTCCGCCATCAGTTTGTCGTCGTCGAGGCATTTCCAGATCAGGCCCCAGTTTTCGGCCTGTTCGGCGGAAAGCTTGTCGCCCAGCATGGCCAGGCCCATGGCGCGCGCGGTGCCGACCAGGCGCGGCAGCGCCCAGGTGCCGCCACCATCGGGCACCAGGCCGAGCTTGCAGAAGGCCTGGATGAACGATGCCGAGCGCGCGGCAAGCACGATGTCGCAGGCCAGCGCGATGTTGGCGCCGGCGCCGGCAGCGACGCCGTTGACGGCGCAGATCACCGGCATTTCAAGCCCCCGCAGGGAAAGGATCAGCGGCTTGTAGTAAGTCTCTATGCTGTAGCCGAGGTCGACCGGTTCGCTGCCGGCCGCGACGTTGCGGTCGGACAGGTCCTGTCCGGCGCAGAAGCCGCGTCCGGCGCCGGTCAGCAGCAGCACGCGGGCGCTGCCGCCGCGTGTGCGGGTCAGCGCATCGCGCAGTTCGAGGTGCATGTCGGCGTTGAAGCTGTTGAGCCGGTCCGGCCGGTTCAGCGTGATGCGCGCGATGTTGTCGGCGAGCGAGAAAACGATGTGCTGGTAGTTCATGGGCGAGTGCCTTGGGTCGATCTGTCGGGTAGGGGGAGGCTGCTGGGTGGAAGATAATCCTGTCGCCGTCTCTGCATATCTTGCGCCGCGCCGTGCGCCCGGACTTTGAGCCGGACTATAGAAGCATTTGTCGGATCGCGGCAAAGGGAGGTAATATTTTTGATATGAAATATTAAAACACGATCAAATTAATTATGACACAAAACATGCTTGCAATGTACAATAAAAATGTATCACGTCGCCCTTGCTTGAGCCGGGGTGTAGTTGAAACGGGCTCGGCAGCGGGCCACGATGCTCCGGCGGTTTTTTCCTTTCTGCACCAGGCCGCCTGACGCCAATAATCAGCACTTCCCCCGGAGAACCAAGATGCCGCATCCAATGTTCGAGAAGCACCAGACCCAGTTGCAACAAGCCGTTGCCGCGATTGAATCGCGCGGCTACTGGAGCCCCTATGCCGAGGGCCCGCGCGCCTACGGCGAGACCGCCATCGAAGACGGGCGCAAGGCCTTCGAGGCCTATCGCGGCGCACAGTTCAACGTGGACCAGCCGGGAGTCGTCGCTCATGGCGGTGCGGAGGTATCGCCCTTTGGCCTGTCGCTGGACATCTCCTATCCGCGATGCGCCCCCGAGGCCCTGATTGCGGCAGGCAAGGCGGCCATGCCGGCCTGGATCAAGGCCGGGGCCGATGCCCGGGCCGGGGTTTGCCTGGAAATCCTGGCGCGCCTCAATGCCCGCAGTTTCGAGATGGCGCACGCCGTGATGCACACCACCGGCCAGGCGCTGATGATGGCCTTCCAGGCCGCCGGCCCGCACGCCCAGGATCGCGGCCTCGAAGCGGTGGCCTACGCCTGGCGCGAAATGAAGCATGTGCCGGATACCGCGCTCTGGGAAAAGCCGCAGGGCAAGAATCCGCCGCTGAAGATGGAAAAGAAATTCACGATAATGCCGCGCGGCGTGGCGCTGGTGATCGCCTGCTCGACCTTCCCGACCTGGAACGGTTACCCCGGAATTTTTGCCAGCCTGGTCACCGGCAACCCGGTCATCGTCAAGGCCCATCCGACGGTGATCCTGCCGCTCGCCATCAGCATCGCCGTGGCGCGCGCGGTACTGGGTGAGGCCGGCTTCGATCCGAACCTGGTGAGCCTGCTGATCGATGATCCGGCGGCGCCGGTCGCCAAGGATGTCGCCATGAATCCCGAAGTGCGCCTGATCGACTACACCGGCGGTCCCGATTTCGGCAACTGGCTGGAAGCCAATTGCCGCCACGCCATGGTCTACACCGAAAAGGCCGGCGTCAATTGCATCGTGGTCGATTCCATCGACGACTACAAGGCAATGCTGAAGAACCTCGCCTTCACGCTGTCCCTGTATTCGGGCCAGATGTGCACCACGCCGCAGACCATTTTCGTGTCGCGCGAGGGCGTGAAAACACCGGAGGGCGTGATTTCCGCCGAGCAGTTCGGGCGCGATCTGGCCGGTGCCGTCTCGAAATTCCTCGACGATCCGGCGCGCGCCGTGGAAGTGCTGGGTGCCATCCAGTCGCCGGCGACGCTGGCGCGCCTGGAGGCAGCCCATGGCCTGGGCGAGGTGTTGCGCGCGTCAAGCGCGATTGTGCACCCGCAGTGGCCCGAAGCCCGCGTGCGCAGCCCGCTGATCCTCAGGGTGGCGGCGGCCGACGAGCGCGCCTACACGGAAGAACGCTTCGGTCCGATCACCCTGGTGGTCGAAACGGCGACCACGGCGGAAAGCCTGGCGCGGGCCGAGCGCGTGATCGGCGAACAGGGCGCGATCACCTTCGCTTTGTATGCGACCGATCCGGCGGTGGTGGCTGGCGCCGAGGAAGCCGCCTTGCGCGTCGGCGTGGCGCTGTCGATCAATCTCACCGGCGCAGTTTTCGTCAACCAGTCGGCCGGCTTCTCGGATTTTCATGCCACCGGCGCCAACCCGGCGGCGAATGCCTGCCTGACCGACAGCGCCTTTGTTGCCAGCCGCTTCTTTGTGGTGCAGAGTCGGCGCCATGTTCAATGAGCGTCCGGCCGCGGGCCGGGGAGCGGAGAACGCCTGAATGAAGGTCTATGCGATTGACGGCATCGTGCCGGTGGTCGACCCGGCCGCCTATGTGCATCCGTCGGCGGTGCTGATCGGCGACGTCGTGGTCGGCGCCGGCGCCTATGTCGGGCCCTGCGCCAGCCTGCGCGGCGATTTCGGCCGCCTGTTCATCGGCGTCGGCGCCAACGTGCAGGACTGTTGCGTGATGCACGGCTTCCCCGGCAGCGACACCATCATCGAGGAAAACGGCCATATCGGCCATGGCGCCATCCTGCACGGCTGCATCGTGCGCCGGAACGGGATGGTCGGCATGAACGCGGTGGTGATGGACAATGCCGTAGTCGGCGAATCGGCGATCGTCGCGGCGCAAAGCCTGGTCAAGGCCGGCATGGAGATTCCGCCGCGCATGCTGGCCGGCGGCGTGCCGGCCAAGGTGATGCGCCCCCTGACCGAACTGGAAATGGCGTGGAAAGTCCAGGGCACCGGTGTCTATCATGATCTGGTCGGGCGTTGCGCCGGCACGATGCAGGAGGTCGAGGCGCTGACCGCTGTCGAGCCGGACCGCCGCCGGCTTAAGCTGCCGGAGCTGAAAACCCTCCAGGAAACCCGCGAGGCCAACAAGTAAAAAGTCGGCGCCGGCGTTACGGCGCGGAGGTGGTGGTTTGCGCCACGGCATGTTCCCAGCGCTGCATGAGCTCGGCTGCCCGTTCGCGCGACAGGGTCGGATGGAAGGTCCGTTCCGCCTGCCAATGCGCGGCGATTTCTTCGAGCCCGGTATATACGCCACAGGACAGTCCGGCCAGGTAGGCGACCCCAAGGGCCGTGGTCTCGATGACTTTCGGCCGCACCACGGGTATCCCCAGCAGGTCGGCCTGGAACTGCATCAGCAGGTTGTTCACGCAGGCGCCGCCATCGACGCGCAACTCGCTGACGCCCTTGTCGTCGCCGAGGTCGCGGCTCATGGCTTGCAACAGCGCCGCGCTCTGGAAGGCGATGCTTTCCAGCGCGGCGCGGGCGATGTGGGCGACGCTGCTGCCGCGCGTGAGACCGAGGATGGCGCCGCGCGCGTCGGGCTTCCAGTAGGGCGCACCGAGCCCGGTGAAGGCCGGCACGAAGATCACGCCGCCGCTGTCGGGAACGCTTTCGGCAAGGCTTTGCACCGCGGTGCTGGCTTCTATGGCTTGCAGGCCATCGCGCAGCCACTGCACCACGGCGCCGCCGATGAAGACGCTGCCCTCCAGCGCGTATTGGGGCTTCGAACCGGTTTGCGCGGCGCGGGTACTGATCAGCCCGTTGTCGCTGGCCAGGCAGTGGTCACCGGTCTGCATCAGCATGAAGCAGCCCGTGCCGTAGGTGTTCTTTGCCAGTCCGGCGGAGAAGCAGGCCTGACCGAAAAGCGCGGCCTGCTGGTCGCCGGCCATGCCGCCAACCATGATCGGGGCGCCAAAGAACTCGGCTTTCGCCTGGCCGAAGCGGTGGCTGGACGGATGCACTTCGGGCAACACGGCGCGCGGGATGTCGAACAGGGCCAGCAGCTCGTCATCCCACCGGTTGCGGTGGATGTCGAACAGCAGGCTGCGCGAGGCGTTGCTGACATCCGTGGCATGCACGGCGCCACCGGTCAGTTGCCACAGCAGCCAGGTGTCGATGGTGCCGAATGCGAGTTCGCCGCGGCCGGCTGCAGGCCGTGCGCCGGGAACGTGATCGAGGATCCAGGCAAGCTTGGTGGCGGAGAAATAGGCGTCGATGACTAGGCCGGTGCGTTCGCGCACCCTGTCCGTCAGGCCGCGCCCGGCGAGCGCCGCGCAGGCTGCGGCGGTGCGCCGGTCCTGCCAGACGATGGCGTTGGCGAGCGGTTCCCCCGATTTCCGGTTCCACACCACGGTGGTTTCGCGCTGGTTGGTGATGCCGACCGCGGCGATCGCGGTCGCCGTTACGCCGGCCTTGGCAATTGCCTCCCGCGCCGTGGCAAGCTGGGTTTGCCAGATTTCGATCGGGTCGTGCTCAACCCAGCCCGGCCGGGGAAACAACTGGCGGAATTCGCGCTGTGCCATGGCGACGATCTGCCGGGCGGCATCGAAGATGATGCTGCGCGAACTGGAAGTGCCCTGGTCCAGGGCCAGCAGGTAGCGGGTTCGGCTCACGGTGGTTCGGGGTGGGCAGGGTGGCTGATCAGGACATTAAACCGCGGCGTGCCTGCAGGTCAATTTGCCGGTATCCGGTGGCAGGCCGGCAGCTTTTTGTAAGCTTCGATTAAGTCCGCTTATGTTAGTATTCCGCGCCGCAACAAGGGCGCTCCGTGTCGGGTTCTGCGGCACCAACGGCGGCAATCGATTCCCCGAAATGTTTGCGGCCACCGAGCCGATTCCGCGACACCGGCAATATCTTCGGCCGCTTGATGCCGGCTTCAACTCAACGCACCTCATACAACAAGGAAGACGCATGAAAATCCACGAATATCAGGGCAAGGAAATCCTGAAGAAATTCGGCGTGACGGTCCCGCGCGGAATTCCCTGCTTTTCCGTCGACGAAGCGGTCAAGGCAGCGGAAACCCTCGGCGGCAAGGTCTGGGTGGTGAAGGCCCAGATCCATGCCGGCGGTCGCGGCAAGGGCGGCGGCGTCAAGGTGGCCAAGTCGATGGATGAAGTCCGTGCCTACGCCGGGCAGATCCTCGGCATGCAACTGGTGACGCACCAGACCGGGCCCGCCGGCCAGAAAGTGCGCCGCCTGCTGGTGGAAGAAGGCGCCGACATCAGGAAGGAATACTACGTCGCGGCCCTGACCGACCGTGCTTCGCAAAAGGTGGCCATGATGGCCTCCTCCGAGGGCGGCATGGACATCGAGGAAGTCGCGCACAAGACGCCGGAAAAGATCATCAAGGTCTTCGTCGATCCGGCCACCGGTCTCACCGATGCGCAGGCGAACGAACTGGCCAGGGGCATCGGCGTTCCTGAGGCTTCGCTGGCGCAAGCCGTGGATAGCTTGAAGAAGCTCTACACCTGCTACATGGAGACCGATGCCAGCCTGGCCGAAATCAACCCGATGATCCTCGAGGGCAACGGCAACATCAAGGCGCTCGATGCCAAGTTCAATTTCGATTCCAACGCCTTGTACCGGCATCCCGAGATCGTCGCCTACCGCGACCTCGACGAAGAGGACGCCGACGAGATCGAGGCCTCCAAATTCGACCTCGCCTACATCAGTCTCGACGGCAACATCGGCTGCCTGGTGAATGGCGCGGGCCTGGCCATGGCGACCATGGACACCATCAAGCTGTTCGGCGCCGAGCCGGCCAACTTCCTCGACGTCGGTGGCGGCGCCACGACCGAGAAGGTCACCGAAGCCTTCAAGATCATGCTCAAGAACCCCAAGGTCAAGGGCATCCTGGTCAATATCTTCGGCGGCATCATGCGCTGCGACACCATTGCCGACGGCGTTGTCGCCGCAGCCAGGGAAACCCATCTGTCGGTGCCGCTGGTCGTGCGCATGAAAGGCACCAACGAACAAATCGGCAAGCAGATCCTCAAGGATTCCGGCCTGCCCATCATTTCTGCCGATTCCATGGCCGAAGCCGCCACCAAGATCGTCGCCGCGGTCCAGTAAGGAGCTATTGAATGTCCATTTTCATCAATAAAGACACCCGCATCATCACCCAGGGCATCACCGGCAAGACCGGCCAGTTCCATACCGAAAAGTGTATTGAGTACGCGAACGGCAAGAACTGCTTCGTCGCCGGCGTGAACCCCAAGAAGGCCGGCGAGTCGATCTTCGGCGTGCCCATCTTCGGTACCGTCAAGGAAGCGGCCCAGCAAACCGGCGCCACCGTCTCCGTCATCTACGTGCCGCCTCCGGGCGCGGCTGCCGCCATCTGGGAAGCCGTCGAGGCCGACCTCGATCTCGTCATCTGCATCACTGAAGGCGTCCCCGTGCGCGACATGCTGATGGTGCGCAACAAGATGAAGGAAAAGGAAGCCAAAGGCGGCAAGAAGACCCTGCTGCTCGGCCCCAACTGCCCCGGCCTGATCACCCCGGATGAAGTCAAGATCGGCATCATGCCCGGTCACATCCACATGAAGGGCCGCATCGGCGTCGTCTCGCGTTCCGGCACGCTGACCTACGAAGCCGTCGGCCAGTTGACCGAACTCGGTCTCGGCCAGTCCTCGGCGGTCGGCATCGGTGGTGACCCGATCAATGGCCTCAAGCACATCGACGTCATGAAGGCATTCAACGACGACCCGGACACCGACGCCGTCATCATGATTGGCGAAATCGGCGGTCCCGATGAAGCCGAAGCGGCCGTGTGGTGCAAGGCCAACATGAAGAAGCCGATCGTCGGCTTCATCGCCGGTGTCAC
>CAZGQB010000095.1:0-7651 GCA_964527055.1 uncultured Sulfuritalea sp. | reverse complement strand
GACAAAGGCGCCGCGCTCGAGCAGGGCGACGGCCAGCGCGGCACCGATGCCCGACGAGGCGCCGATGATCCAGACCCGCTGCGCGGCCCAGTCGCGGATGGGCTGGTTCATGGCGTCCTGCGCTTGAGCGAGAGCGTTACTTCGCCGAGCCGGAAACCGTACTTGCTCATCAGCGAACGGTTGAGCATGACCTGGTCGTCGACCAGGAACATCCAGTCGTCGAAATCGACGTGGATGGTCTTGCCGTCGACGTTCAGCACCAGCACATAGCGCCAGCGCAGCGCGTTGCCGGCCGTTTCGCCCAGCGCCTCGCCGACCACGTCGCCGGCGGTGCCGATGAAGCGCCCGTTACCCGTGTCGCGCAGGGTCCACACGCGGCGCGGCGGATTGCCGCCGGGATCAAAGTCCGACCAGGTGAAGCGCTCGTCGAGCGTGCCGGTGTCGCCTTCCCACTTGGCTTCGATCACGACATGGAAGCGCTTGATCACCTTGCCCGAGCGGTCCTGGAACATGCCCCAGCCCTCCACCGTGCCGGTGAAGAATTTGCGCAGGTCGAGTTGCGGCTTTTCGGCGCGGTACTGCTCGACCTCGATGCCGGCGCAGCCGCCGAGGAAGACGGCGGCGAGCAGCACGATGCCGAGCCGGCGCAATGTTTCCTTCATGATGTCGTCCCTTCGAAATGATGCTGCCAGCGCCACAGCAGCCACAATGAAACCAGCTTGATCGCGGCCGGCAGCAGGGCGTAGGTAGCGGCCAGGGCGGACAGCCCCTGGCTCGCCGTGTCGCCGCCGCCGACTTTGTAGCCGAAGAAGGCGACCAGCGGCAGGGCGATGCCCGCGGCCAGCGCGAGGTTGAATTTGTTCACGAAATTCCAGACGCCGAAATACGCGCCGGCCCCGGCGGCAGCCTGTCCCTTGCGTCTGCCGTCCGCCAGCAGGTCGGCCAGCAGGGCGGGCGGCAGCGCCAGTTCGGCGCCGAGCGCGGCGCCGCTGGCGGCGCAGATCAGGGCGAAGGCGAGGCCGTCGCCGGCGTCGAGCAGGAAGGCCCAGACGAAGCTGGCGATCGCCAGCACCATGCTCGCCAGCCAGGCGCGCACCTTGCCGTAACGGCGGGCCAGCGCGACCCAGCCGGGCAGGGCGAGGCCGCCGCAGACGAAGTAGATGACGAGGAACAGGCCCTGCCATTCCGGCAATTGCAGCACGTCGGCGATGAAGAACAGCACCAGCGTGGCCGGGATCGCCGAGGCGATGCCGCCGGCGGCGAGCACGGCCAGCAGGCGGCGAAAGCGCGGGTCGGCGAACACGGCCGAGAGCGGCAGGCCCGGCGACGCATCGCGCGCCGGCGCCGCCGCGGCCGGCGCGCCGGCGAAGGTGGCCAGCGCGGCCAGCGCCAGAATCGGAATGAAGACCCAGCCCAGGTGCTGCATCGCCGTGGCGACATCCTTGGCCAGCAGCGACGGTAGCGCGGCGGCCACCACCACGCCGCCCAGCGCGAACATTTCGCGCGCGGCGGTGACGCCGACGCGATCCTGCGGGGTTTCGCCGATCTCGGCACCCCAGGCGTGGTAGTTGATGGTGGCCAGGCTGAAGCCGATGAAGGTCAGGCTCAGGCTCAGCACCAGCCAGGCCGTGCCGCCGTCTGCGGGCGGCGCCAGCAGCGCCGCGAGGCCGAGTCCGAGCAGCGGCAGCGCGATCAGGATCAGCCGGCGCCGGTTGCCGAGGCGATCGCTCCACTGTCCCAGCAGCGGGTCGATCAGGGCATCGGCGAAGCGGGTCAGCAGCAGCACGGCGCCGACCAGCGCCAGCGGCAGGCCGACGCTGTCGGCATACAGGTTGGGAACATGGACGTACAAGGGCAGCGCGGCGAAGGCCAGCGGAAAGCCGAGTGCGCCATAGGCCACCATCTGCCGCGTCGGCAGCACCCCGGCGGACATCATCCGGCTCCCAGCAGGCTGGCGCGCAGCCCCGGTTCGCGGGTGCGCGGGTCGAGCCAGATGGCGAAGAAGGCACGGGCGAATTCGACATCCTCGATGCGCCCGGTGAGCCTGCCCTGGTGGTAGAACTCGGCGCCGCGCTGCGGCAGGTGCAGGCCGTGGATCACCTCGCCCTCGCGGACATCCGGGAAGACGCGCTCCAGCTCGAGCTTCCAGCGCGCCAGGCGGGCTTCGTCCGCGCTGCCCAGGCGCTGCATTTCCTCGATACTGGCCTGCACCAGTCGCGCTGCAGGAATGTCGCGCGCATAGCGCAGTTCCAGCGCATAGGGCAAGCCCGCCTGCCAGCGACCGTCCGGCGCCCACAGGCTGGCCTGATAGAGGCGGAAACCGAACCAGCGCATTTCGCCCTGGCCCTGGATGCGCCAATCCGGCGGCAGCACCGCCGCCGCGCCGCCGGCGAGCAGCAGCAGGCCGAGGCCGACGATGCAGCGGCGCAGGATGGCCTTCATGCGTGTGGCTTTTCCAGCAGGAAGTGATAGACGTCGGTCGCGCCGGAACGGAAGCCGGCCTCGCAGTAGGCGAGGTAGAAGCGCCACAGGCGGCGGAAGCGCTCGTCGAAACCCTGCACGGCGATCTGCGGCCAGGCGGCCTCGAAATCACGATGCCAGTGCGCCAGGGTGCGCGCGTAGTCGATGCCGAAGGCATGGCGGTCGAGCACCGAAAAGTCGGCGCCGGCGGCACGGCGTTCGAAGACCTCGGGCGAAGGCAGCATGCCGCCGGGGAAGATGTGGCGCTGGATGAAGTCGGTGCCGCGCCGGTAGGCGCCGAAGCGCTCGTTGGCGATGGTGATGGTTTGCACCGCGGCGCGCCCGCCAGGCTTCAGGCAGTTATTCAACTGCGCGAAGTAGCCCGGCCAGAAGCGCTCGCCGACCGCCTCGAACATTTCGATGGAGACGATGTGGTCGTACCGGCCGCGCACGTCGCGGTAGTCGGTCAGCGAGAAGTCCGCCAGGTCGGCAAAGTCTTTCTGTTGCGCCCGCGCCCGCGACCATTCCAGCTGCGAAGGCGACAGCGTGATGCCATGCACCTTGCAGCCGAACTCGGTGGCGGCGATCTCGGCCAGCCCGCCCCAGCCGCAGCCGACTTCGAGGAGGCTGTCACCCGGTTTCGGGTCGAGCATCTCCAGCAGGCGCAGGTACTTCTGGCGTTGCGCCTGTTGCAGCGACTGTTGCGGATCGGTGCCGAACAGCGCCGACGAGTAGCTCATCGACGGATCGAGCCAGAGTTTGTAGAAGTCGTTGCCGAGGTCGTAGTGGGCAAGGATGTTGCGCTTCGAGCCGGCGCGGGTGTTGCTGCGCAAGAGATGCCGCAGGCGATGGCCGAGCACCGGCAGCCAGCTGCCATGCACCGCGCGCGCCAGCTGGGCGCGGTTCTCGGCGAGCAGGGTGAGTAGTTCGGCCGGGTGGTCGCTGTGCCAGTCGCCGGCTATCCAGCTTTCGCCGAAGCCGATGTCGCCTTCGGCCAGCACGCGGCGGAACACGCGTTCATCGGTGACTTCCAGCGTCGCGCGCTCGGCGCCGTGGCCGAGCATGATGTGCTGGCCAGCGGGCAGGATAAGGCGCAGGCTGCCGCCTTCGATGTTCTGCAGCAGTTTGATCGCGGTGCGCGTCGCGGGCGCCAGTGTTGAGGGCAGGGCGGCGGGACGTTGCCGCGACAGGGGAAGGGAATTCGAAACCAGGGTATTCATCGGGTGGTCTCCTGTAGCGGAGGTTGCGGGCGGGAATGGAAGACGGCGCGTTTCAGCCAGAGCTGCACGGCCTGCCAGTGGATGCGCCAGACCACGGCAAGCGTCAGCAGCGGCTGGCGCAGCAGCGCGCGGCGCGCGGCGGTCGCGTCGAGGGTGTGCGGCTCGCCTTGCAGCGAGGTGGCCAGCACGCGCTCGCCGTCGAGCCAGTAGTCGAGCACGACGCGGCGGCGTTGCGCACCGAGGTCGAAACGGAAGCGGTATTCGCCGGCGACCGGGAAGAAGGGCGAGACATGGAAAATCTTGCGCGCCGTCAGCGTGTCGGCGGCCGCGATCGGGCGCTGGTCGGCATGGGCGACGAGGTAGTTGTGGTGGTCGCCGAAGGTGTTGCGGACTTCCGCCAGCACGGCGCGCAAGGCGCCTTCTCGGTCATGGCAGAACCAGAAGCTGACGGGGTTGAAGACGAAGCCGAAAATGCGCGGAAAGGTCTGCAGCACCACTTCGCCGTCGGCCGCGGTGATGCCTTCGGCGGCGAGCAGGCCGCGGATCCACGGCTCCGGCGGCGAGCCGTCGCGCGCGCCGTGGTCGCGGAAGCGCAAGCTGAGCGGGCGCGCACGCTCGACGCCGAACCAGCGGTTGCCGGCGTCCTGCAGCTGCGACAGCGGCAGGGCGAGGAAGAACAGCGGATAGACGAAGCGGTGCGCGGCGGGACTCTGCCCGGCTGCAAAGCGCGCGTGCATCACCGTGCCGGTGCACAGTTCGGGTTTCATGCCGCGCTTTCGAGCCCGGCCGGCGCGGACTGCCAGGGCGCGCGGCAGCCGAGGCGCTTGGCCACCGCCAGCGCGGAGTTCAGGCCGTCTTCATGGAAGCCGTAGCCGCCCCAGGCGCCGCAGAACCACAGGCGCTCGATGCCCTGGATGGCATCGAGCTGCGCCTGGGCGCCGATCGCCGCCTGGTCGAAGATCGGGTGGTCGTAATCCCAGTCGCCGATAACTTTCGCCGGGTCGGGTTCGACATGCGGGTTGAGCGAGACGATGACCGGCGTTTGCGTCGGCAGCGGCTGCAGCCGGTTGATCAGGTAGGAGACGCTGACCGGCTGTTGGCCGCCGCTGCGTTCGCCGGACATGTAGTTCCACGCCGACCAGACGCGCTCGTCGCGCGGCAGCAGGGCGGCATCGGTATGCAGCACGGCGCGGTTGGGCTGGTAGCGGATGGCGCCGAGGATGCGGCGCTCGGCCGGGGTGGCCGCGCCGCCGAGCAGGGCCAGCGCCTGGTCGCTGTGGCAGGCCAGCACCACTTCGTCGAAGCGTTCGCATTCACCGCCGGGCAGGCCCAGCCAGACGCCGTCGGCGTCGCGCAGCACCGATTTTACCGGGCTTGCCAGGCGCACGTCGTCCAGTTCCGCGACGATGCGCTCGACATACTCGCGGCCGCCGCCCCTGACCGTCTGCCACTGCGGCCGGTCGAAGATCTGCAGCAGGCCGTGGTTGCGGGCGAAGCGGACGAAGGTGGTCAGCGGGTAGCCGAGCATGGACTGCGTCGGGCAGGACCAGATCGCCGCCGCCATGGGCAGCAGGTACCAGTCGCGGAATTCGGCGCTGTAGCCATGCCGTGCGAGGTAGTCACCCAGTGTTACTTCAGGCAGCGCATTGGACAACGTAGCGGCGGTCTCGCGGTTGAAGCGCAGGGTGTCCTGCAGCATGCGCCAGAAACCGGCGCGCGACAGGTTGCGCTTTTGCGCGAACAGCGTGGCGAGGCTGGAGCCGGCCCACTCGAGGTCGGGGTCCACCATGCTGACGGCGAAGGACATGTCGCTGGCGACGGTGTCGACCTTGAGTTCGCGGAACAGCGCGGTCAGGTTCGGGTAGGTGCGATGGTTGAACACCAGGAAGCCGGTGTCCACCGGGAAGCGCGTACCGGCCAGGTCGATATCGACGGTATGGGTGTGGCCGCCGATGTAGTCGCCGGCCTCGAACAGGGTGACCTCATGGTGCTGCTTGAGCAGCCAGGCGCTGGCCAGGCCGGAGATGCCGGCGCCGACGACGGCGATTTTCATTTGATGTTCCTCGTGTTGGCGGGTCGGGCGGCACGGGCGCGCGCCCGCTCGGGCAGGCGTGCGGCGGCGCGCAGCAGCAGGGCGGTGAGGGCGAGGCCGATCAGCAGGTCAAACATTGCGGCCCTCGATCAGCGCGTAGGCGGAATGGTTGTGGATCGATTCGAAGTTTTCCGATGCCACGGACCACTCGGCGATGCGCCGGTCGCCGCGCAGGCGCAGGGCGATGTCGCGCACCAGGTCCTCGACGAACTTGGGGTTGTCGTAGGCGCGCTCGGTGACCCACTTTTCGTCGGGGCGCTTCAACAGGCCGAACACTTCGCAGGAAGCCTCGTCCTCGGCAATGCGTACCAGTTGCTCCAGGCTCATGTCCTCCAGCAGGCGCACGCGCAGCGTCAGGTGCGAGCGCTGGTTGTGCGCGCCGTAATCGGAAATTTCCTTGGAGCAGGGGCACAGGCTGGTCGCCGCGACGGTGACCTCGAGTTCGGTTTCGATCGGGCCGCCCTCGTCGCGCCACACTGTGATCGCGGCATCGAGGTCGAGCAGGCTGGAGACTTTCGAGACCGGCGCCTGCTTGCGGATGAAATAGGGAAACTTCATCTCGATGCGACCGGCATTGGCCTGCAGGTGCAGCAGGGTTTCCTGCAGCAGGCGGCGCAGGTCGGCGAGGCTCAGCGCCGCGCGCGGGCGCTCGAGGATCTCGACGAAGCGCGACATGTGCGTGCCCTTGACCTCGGGCGGCAGGCCTACGGTCATCGCCAGGGTCGCCACGGTCGGGTGCGCCCCGCCGGCGGCATCGAGCAGGGTCAGCGGATAGCGCAGGCCCTTGACGCCGACCTGCTGGATCGCCAGTTGGCGGTGGTCGGGGCTGGACTGGATGTCGGGCATGAAAAATCTTTCGGGTGCATTCACGGTGTTCTCCTCGGTAGGGCGTGGTAGGGGTTTCAGGGCTTTTCCGCCAGGCGGCGTTCGATCTGCGCGATCAGACGGCGGCTGTCGGGCGCGGTCAGGGTGCTGAAGCTCTCGACCGCGGTGCCGCTGCGGTCGATCAGGTACTTGTGGAAATTCCACTTCGGCGCGGCCCCGCTTTTGGCGATCAGCTGCTTGTAGAAGGGATGGGTTTTCGGCGCCGCGATGTCGGTCTTGGCCATCATCGGAAACTTGATGCCGTAGGTCATGCGGCAAAAGTCGGCGATTTCCTTGTTGCTGCCCGGTTCCTGATCGCCGAAGTCGTTGGACGGAAAGCCGATCACCACCAGGCCACGGGCTTTGTATTTGTCGTAGACAGCTTCGAGACTCTCGTACTGCCCGGTGTAGCCGCAGAAACTCGCGGTGTTGACCACCAGCAGCACCTTGCCCTGATACTGGCAAAGCGATTGCGGCACCCCATCCTGCAGGCGAGGAAAGCTGTGGCTGAGCAGCGTCGGACAGGCCGCGGCGGGCAACGCGACGAGGCCGGCAAGCACGCTTAACAACTGGGTCAATTTCCGAATTCGCATTATTTTGTCCTGGACAAACGTGTGGTTTGAACGTAAGATACGGTCAAATTTATTGATTGTCAACCGATTTGTCTTGGACATAAAATACATTCATGGACAATTTGCAGCCTGTGGCGACGGATTCCCCGGTTCTTGGCATCGGCATCGCCGCTGTCGAACGCGACACGGGCCTGGGCAAGGACACACTGCGCATCTGGGAGCGTCGCTACGGATTTCCGCGGCCTTTGCGCGACGCTTTCGGCGAGCGGGTGTATCCACCCGAACAGGTCGAACACCTTCGCCTGGTCAAGCGCCTGATGGATCAGGGCCAGCGTCCTGGCGCGCTGCTGCGGCAACCGATGGCCGAACTGGGGGCAATGGTTGCCGACGGTGGCGCAAAAGTCGGCGCTGACGACACGGCGGACTGGATCGTGCCCAAGCTC
>CAZGQB010000094.1:0-7671 GCA_964527055.1 uncultured Sulfuritalea sp. | reverse complement strand
CCGTCTCGAAGTTGATCAGGCTGTCCACCGCGCGCACGTTGGCCGCCGAATCCAGCTCATTCACCTCGCGCCGCAGCACGGTGCGCCAGTTGGTGACGACGATGGTGAAACTGACGTAGAGCACCAGCGTGACCAGCGTGATCAGCATGAAGTCCTTGTCGTAGCGGAAGCCCAGGATGCCCAGCACCAGCAGGATCTCGACCAGCGTCGGCAGGATCGAATACAGCGTGTAACTGATCAGCGAGCCGATCGAGCGCGTGCCGCGCTCGATGTCGCGCGTCAGGCCGCCGGTCTGGCGGTCGAGGTGGAAGCGCAGGGAGAGCGAATGCAGGTGCTCGAACACCTGCAGCGTGATGGTGCGCACCGCGCGCTGGGTGACGCGGGCGAAGAAGATTTCGCGCAGTTCGGTGAACAGCACGGTCGCAAAGCGCAGTGCGCCGTAGGCCGCCAGCAGGCCCAGCGGCACTGCCAGCACGGCCTGCTCCAGCTTGCCGGCGCCGGGCAGGGTGAAGGTGTCGATGATGTCCTTGAACACCAGCGGCACGCTGACACTGGTCAGCTTGGCCAGCAGCAGGCAGCTCAGCGCTATCACGACCCGCCACTTCCACTCCCAGAGGTAGGGCAGCAGGGTCTTGATGGTCTCCCAGTCGTGGCGGGTTTCCGGAACTGGGCCCGGCAGGGCCATGGCGGGTGGGGAGCGACGCATCATGCTTTAGATTCTAACAACTGGACGCGGCACAAATTTTCCTGGCAGCATCCCTCTTTGCGGGAGGGTGAAAGGGGACACGCTGGAACCCGGCCGGCCTCGGTCAGGGAATTCCGCCTTGCCTTCGACATTCGTCGTCGGCACCGGCCTGACGCTGGACGCAAACAGTGCCACTAAATTGGTAAAGTAACAGGTGATCCGGATTTGCCATGAAAACCATTCTTTCCCTGCTGCTGTTGTGCACCCTGTCGCCGGTCGCCCTGGCCCAGGGCGGGGGCCTTTCCGACCTGCTGCGCTCGGTGACCGGCGCGGTAAGTGGCAAGGAGACGGCGGCCCCGGCCCAGAAAGGCCAGACCGCGGTGCTCGGCGTGCGGGGGATCGACGAGGGCGATGCCAAAACCGCGGCGCCGGCCGCCGGCGACGCCAGGCTGCTTGAGGGCTGGGCCGTCGGGCGCAAGGAAGCCGAAGCCGCCGCGGCGCGGCGCGGACTTGCGGCACGACCGGTGACTTACGAATAGGCCGGCGCGGCCTGCATACACACGAGGACCGCCATGAGACTCCACCTGTTGCTCCGTTCCAGCCTTTTGGTAGCGGCCCTGGTGCTGTTTGCGCCCGGCATCCGGGCGCAATCGCGCAGCCTCGACCTGGGCTCGATCTTCGATACGGCGAAGAACCTGGCGAAGAGCCAGTCGGTCGGTTCGATGAGCGAGGAAGAGGAACTGGCCATCGGCAAGGAAGTCGTCGCCGCGACGCTGGGCAGCTATCCGCCGATCAGGGACACGGGCCTGCAGCACCGCTTGAACCAGGTCGGGGTCTGGATCGCGCTGCAGTCTTCGCGTCCCGACCTGCCCTGGCGCTTTGCCGCCGTGGAGTCGGACGCGATCAACGCCTTTGCCGCGCCGGGCGGCACCATCCTCGTCACCCGCGGCATGTTGGGCCACGTTGCGAACGAAGCCGAGCTGGCCTGCGTGCTGGGCCACGAAATCGGCCACGTGACCCGTCGCCACCACATCGCCGTGCTGCAGAAAAGCCTGCTGGTATCCGCAGGTGCCAGTGCGCTGTCCGCAACCGCCAGGGCCGGCAACTCCGAGGAGTACCGCCGCCTGCTGATCGGCGAGAGCAAGGAGATATTCAACCGCCGCCTCGACCGCAGTTCGGAGCGCGAGGCGGATGAAGACGGCATCCTGCTGACAACGCGCGCCGGATACGACCCGACGGCCTACCTGAATTTCATGCAGCGCCTGACCGCGCTCAAGGCCGACACCAATGCCCTGGCCGCGCTTTACAAGACCCACCCGACGGCCGGGGAAAGGGTGGCCGATGTCGACAACTCGCTCGGTCGGCTCAAGGGCGCCGCTGCCGGCGACGGTGCGCGTCCCGAACTGACGCTGAATGCCACGGCAGCCGGCGGGCAAAAAACCCAGGCCCGGTGACGTTTTCCTGAGGTAGTGTCCTGACTTTCCGCTCCCTGGATTCGTTGCGGGGCCGGCGGCAGGGGTGCGCGTACAGCGTCTCGACTTCGGAATCACCGCGTCGGGATCTCACTCGTCGGCGGCCCCGATGCGTTTGCCATCCCTGAACTCGCCGACGAATTCTGTGCCATTGGGGGAGACCAGGGTGCCCTTGCCATGGTATTCGCCATCCTTGAATTCGCCGACATACCTGGGGCCGTTGGGGAAGGTCAGCGAGCCTTGTCCGTTGTACTTGCCATTGCTGAACTCGCCGACGTACTCGATGCCGTTGGGCCGGCTATGGGTGCCTTGTCCGTTGCGCAGCCCGTCCTTGAATTCGCCGATGTACTTGCCGCCATCGGCAAAGGAATAGGTGCCTTTGCCGTGGAACTTGTCGTCCTTGAATTCCCCGACGTAGGTTTCGCCGTTGGCGAAGCTGAGGGTGCCCTGGCCGTTGAACTTGTCTTCCCTGAATTCGCCGACGTACTTGTCGCCATTGGCGGCAGTGAGGGTGCCCTTGCCCTGGAACTTCTGGTTCACGAATTCACCGACGTACTTGTCCCCCTTGGCAGAGGTAAAACTGCCTTTTCCGTGAAACTGGTCGTCCTTGAATTCGCCGGCGTACCTGTCGCCGTTGGCGAAAGTGAAGGTGCCCTGGCCGTGGAATTTCTGGTTCCTGAACTCGCCGACGTACCTGTCGCCGCCGGGCCAGGTGTAGCTGCCCTGGCCGTGACGTTCACCGTTCAGGAAGTCGCCGACGTATTTCTCACCGCTGGGAGCGATATGTTCGCCGGCGCAGTTGCTCCAGGGGCTTTCGGTCGACACCGGACACGGCGGCAGGCGGCCCTGGGCCATGGCGCCTTGCGAGACCAGCAGCATCAGGATGATCAATGGCTTGTGCATTTTCGCAACCCCTGTCGGTTCCGCGCCGCAGCGACCGGAACAAGGTAGTCAATCCGGTTTCATGAAGGATTCTACGCCAGCCGTTTGTCTTCGTTTGGCCGGAAAGCCGCTTCCGGGCGATGCATGAAGGCGGCAGGAGTGAAACAATGGAGCCCGGTTCCCCGCTTCCCGGAAGCTCCATGATCGAACGCATCCTTGCCGACGGCGTTGTCCTGCTGCATTTCGGCTTCATCCTGTTCGTCGTCTTCGGCGGTTTTCTGCTCTTGCGCCGGAAATGGATTGCCGGCCTGCACCTGCCGGCTGTCCTGTGGGCGGCGGCCATCGAGTTCCGCCACGGCATCTGTCCGCTGACGCCGCTGGAACAGGAACTGCGCCTGGCCGCGGGCGAGGCGGGCTATTCCGGCAGCTTCATCGACCACTATCTGATCCCGATCATTTATCCTGCCGGGCTGAACGAGCGCCTGCAGTACATTCTCGGCACGCTGGTCATCGTCATCAATCTTGCCGTCTATGGATGGGTGCTGTTCCGGCGTCGCCATGGAACCAGGCAGAGATCTCCCGATTCCCCATCCTGAGGGCCTTGCCATGTCGCACGACAAGCAGCACAGCTACGCCACCCGCACCGTATGGACCGGCAACCTGGGCGAAGGGACCGCCGGCTACCGGGCCTACTCGCGCGACCATGTGATTTCCGCCGCAGGCCGGCCGGACCTGGCGGGTTCCTCCGACCCGGCGTTTCGCGGCGACGCCGCGCGCTGGAATCCGGAGGACCTGCTGGTCGCCTCGCTGTCGTCCTGCCACATGCTGTGGTATCTGCACCTGTGCGCCCGGGAGGGGATCACGGTGCTGGCCTACCAGGACGATGCGACGGGGACGATGGTGGAGGATGCCGACGGTGGCGGACGTTTCACCCAGACTGTGCTGCGTCCGGTAGCGACCCTCGCGGCGGGCGGCGACGCGGCGCTGGCAATGGCGTTGCACGAGGAAGCGCATCGCCTGTGCTTCATCGCCAACTCGGTGAACTTCCCGGTGTCGGTCGAGCCGAGGGTGCTCTTGGCGGCCTGAGCGGCTGCGCGCCAAGGCAGCGAGTCGCGCCGCATCGAGAAGTCCCCGCGCCGGCCTTGCCCGTACCGTTTCAGGGCTCGGGCTGACGGACCGGGGAATTATTAGAGTGTTTCCTCTCTTGACAGGCTTCGCCGGCAGGTGCCACTATTCAAACGTTCGTTTGAAACCAACGTTTGTCAGAGGCCTGCCATCCCGTGGAAACCGACACTCGCACCCGCATCCTCGACGCCGCCGAAAGCCTGTTCGTCAGCCACGGCCTAGACGCGACCACCCTGCGCATGATTACCGCCGAGGCGCAGGCCAACCTGGCTGCGGTGAATTACCACTTCGGCTCCAAGGAGGCGCTGGTCGAGGCGGTGTTCCGCCGCCGCCTGACCTGGCTCAACGAGCAGCGCATCGGCGCCCTGACCGCTTTTGAAGAAGAGGCCCGGGGGGCGCCGCTCAAGCCGCGGCAGATCGTCGAAGCCTTCTTCGGCGTCGCGATCCGCATGGCCGCCGACCATAACGGCGGCCGGACCTTCATGCGCCTGCTGGGCCGCAGCTATACCGAGCCCACCGAATTCGTGCGCAAGTTCCTCGCCGAGGAATACGCCGAGGTGATCGAGCGCTTCAAGAGCGCCTTCTTCAAGGCCCTGCCCGATGTGCCGCAGGAAGAGTTCCTCTGGCGCTTCCATTTCATGATGGGCGCGCTGTCTTACGCGATATCCGGCACCGATGCCCTGCGCATGCTGGGCCCGATCGACGATTCCGATCCCGAGGCGCGGTATGCGCGGCTGATGAGCTTCCTCATCGGCGGCCTGCGCGCGCCGCTCCCCGAAGTTGTTGCCAAACCGGCCAAAAAACCGCGCGCCCGGCGCGCGGCCTGACCCTAGGAGAATGCCATGACCTGGTTCCTGATCCTCATCGCCGCATTTGCCGCCGCCGTTGCCGTGCTGCTGCTGCCGCCCTTGCGCCGCGCCGTTTTCACCGGCCCGATCTTCGCCGTCTACAAGAAGATGTTGCCCGCCATGTCGCAGACCGAAAGGGAAGCGCTGGAAGCCGGCACCGTCTGGTGGGAAGGTGAGCTCTTTTCCGGCAAGCCGGCCTGGGGGAAATTGCTGTCCTATCCGCAGCCGAAGCTGACGCCCGCCGAGCAATCCTTTCTCGACAACGAGTGTGAGGCGCTGTGCGCCATGACCAGCGACTGGGACACGACCCAGATCCATCAGGACCTGCCGCCCGAGGTCTGGGCCTACGTCAAGGAAAAGGGCTTCCTCGGCATGATCATCCCGAAGCGCTATGGCGGCCTCGAATTTTCGGCCTACGCGCACTCGATGGTGGTGCAGAAGCTGTCCACGCGCTGCTCGGCGGCGGCGGTGTCCGTGATGGTGCCGAACTCGCTTGGCCCGGCCGAACTGCTACTGCATTACGGCACCGAGGAACAGAAGGATTACTACCTGCCGCGCCTGGCCAAGGGGCTGGAGATTCCCGCCTTTGCCCTGACCAGCCCACAGGCCGGATCCGACGCAGCCTCGATTCCCGATCTCGGCATCGTCTGCAAGGGCCAGTGGCAGGGCCGCGAAGTCATCGGCATGCGTGTCACCTGGGACAAGCGCTACATCACGCTCGGTCCGATCTGCACCATCCTGGGCCTTGCCTTCCGCCTGCAGGACCCCGACCATCTGCTGGGCAAGGTCAATGACCTAGGCATCACCTGCGCGCTGGTGCCGACCGACCACCCCGGCGTGAACATCGGCCGCCGCCATTTCCCGCTCAACGCCGTGTTCCAGAACGGCCCGAATTCGGGCAAGGACGTCTTCATGCCGCTGGACTGGATCATCGGCGGTCCGGCGATGGCCGGCCAGGGCTGGCGCATGCTGATGGAGTGCCTTGCGGCGGGGCGCTCGATTTCGCTGCCCTCGTCCAACACCGGCATGTCCAAGCTCGCGGTGCGCGCCACCGGCGCCTACGCCCGCGTCCGCAGCCAGTTCAAGACCGCCATCGGCCGCTTCGAGGGCATCGAGGAGCCGCTGGCGCGCATGGGCGGCAACCTGTACGCGATGGACGCGGCGCGCACCATGACCGCCGGCGCCATCGACCTCGGCGAGAAACCCTCGGTGGTCTCGGCCATCGTCAAGTACCACGTCACCGAACGTACGCGCCAGGTGGTCAATGACGCCATGGACATCCTCGGCGGCAAGGGCATCTGCCTCGGCCCCAACAACTTCATGGGCCGCGCCTACCAGCAGATGCCGGTGGCGATCACGGTCGAGGGCGCCAACATCCTGACGCGCAGCCTGATCATCTTCGGCCAGGGCGCGATCCGTTGCCATCCCTATGTGCTGAAGGAAATGGCGGCGGCGCGGAATCCGGATGCGGCAGCAGGCCTGCGCGATTTCGATGCCGCTTTCGCCGCCCATCTGGGGTTCATCTGGACGCGCGGCTTCCGCTCCTGGAGCATGGGCCTCACCGGGTCCAATTTCGCCGCGGTGCCATCGAACGTGGCGCCGGAGACGCGGCGCTACTACCAGCAGCTCTCGCGTTTCTCGGCGGCCTTCGCCTTCCTCGCCGACGTTTCGATGTTCGTCATGGGCGGCGACCTCAAGCGCAAGGAGAAGCTCTCCGCACGCCTGGGCGACATCCTTTCGCTGATGTACCTCGCTTCGGCCACGCTCAAGCGCTACGAGGCCGAAGGCCGCCAGGCTGAGGACGCGCCGCTGATGCACTGGGCGATCTGGGACGCCATGTTCCGCATGCAGAACGCCTTCGAGGGCGTGATTTCCAACTACCCGAACCGCTTCATCGCCGCGCTGCTGCACTGGTACATCTTCCCGCTCGGCCGGCCCTACGAGGTGCCCTCGGACAAGCTCGGCCACGAGGTGGCGTGCCTGCTGATCGAACCCTCGGCCACGCGCGAACGCCTCACCGCCGGCATGTTCGTGCCGAGGGACGAAGCGGATGCCGTCGGTGTCATCGAGCTCGCGCTGGAAGCCACGGTGGCCGCCGAGCCGGTCGAGGTCCGCATCCGCAAGGCGGTGAAGGAAGGAAAAGTCGGCGCCGGCGACACGGCGACCATGGCCGCCCACGCCCTCGAAGCCGGCATCGTCACCGCCGAGGAGCACGCGCTGCTGCAGCGTCGGGCGCGCTTGCGCGATCGTGCCATTGCGGTCGACGATTTCCCCCGGGATTTCGGCCACGAGGCCAGCACCCAGCCGCCGGCGACCGGCGGGCTGCGCAAGGCTGCATAAAGGACTTCCATGAAATTCGAACCTGTCTACATCGTCGACGGCGCGCGCTCACCCTTCCTCAAGTCGCGCAACGTCCCCGGCCCCTTCTCGGCTTCCGATCTCGCCACGATTTCCGGGCGCGCGCTGCTGGCGCGGCAGCCCTTTGCGGCGGAAGACCTCGACGAGGTCATCGTCGGCTGCGCCAGCCCCAGCGTCGATGAAGTGAATATCGGCCGTGTCATCAGTCTGCGCCTCGGCTGCGGCAACAAGGTGCCGGGCTGGACCGTGATGCGCAACTGCGCCTCGGGCATGCAGGCCATCGACTCGGCCATCGCCAACA
>CAZGQB010000093.1:0-7672 GCA_964527055.1 uncultured Sulfuritalea sp. | reverse complement strand
ATTCCATCATCGGCGCGTCGGTCTTCTCGCGCAGTTCCTTGACCATGCTTGCGGTAATTTCCGCCATTGCTCTTACTCCAGAATCAAAACCTTAGAATCTGTTAGCCACAGAGGCCACAGAGATCACAGAGGAAACCCTCTGCTCTTCTCTGTGTCCTCTGTGATCTCTGTGGCCAGATGCCTTGCCTTTATTCGGCCGCTTCCGAGACTTCGACGAACTCGTCGTCGCCGGCCAGCTGCTGCACCACCTCGTTGATGCCCTGGCTCTTGCCCTCGAGGATGGCATCGGCCACACCGCGCGCATACAGGCGGATGGCTCCGGAGGAGTCGTCATTGCCCGGGATCACGTAGCTGACACCCTCGGGCGAATGGTTGGTATCGACCACGCCGATCACCGGGATGCCGAGCTTGCCCGCTTCGGTGATGGCGATCTTGTGGTAGCCGACGTCGATGACGAAGATCGCATCCGGCAGGCCGGCCATGTCCTTGATGCCGCCGATGGACTTGCGCAGCTTGTCCATCTCGCGCTGCAGGGTCAGGGTTTCCTTCTTCGACAGCTTTTCGAAGTTGCCTTCCGACATGGCGGTTTCCAGGTCCTTCAGGCGCTTGACCGAAAGCTTGAGAGTCTTGAAGTTGGTCATCATGCCGCCCAGCCAGCGGTCATCGACGTAGGGCATGCCGCAACGCTGGGCTTCCTCGGCGATGATCTCGCGCGCCTGGCGCTTGGTGCTGACGAACAGGATGGTGCCCTTCTTGGCCGCCATCTTGCGGATGAACGCCATCGCTTCCTGATATTTGGCCAGGGTCTTTTCGAGGTTGATGATGTGGATCTTGTTGCGATGGCCGAAAATGTACGGGGCCATCTTGGGGTTCCAGAAACGGGTCTGGTGGCCGAAATGAACGCCGGCCTCCAGCATCTGGCGCATGGTTGTGCTCATGTGACTATCTCCGATTGGGTTGAACCTCCGCCTGGCCGTGCTGCTTCGCGCTGCTTCGCGAAGCCACCCTATCGGCGCCGGGCGTGTGGATTTTGTCCGGGACCATCCCGGTCAAGCGCGCGATTATAGCGGCTCCGGCAGGCAGGCACAAGACGCGGCAGCGGTTAAAATGCGCTTCCCCGATATTGCCCCGCAGCCATGGCCATTTCCATAAAAACTGCCGAAGAGGTTGCCGAAATGCGCCTTGCCTGCCGCCTGGCGGGAGAAGTCCTCGACTACATCGAACCCTTCGTCAAGCCCGGCATAACCACCGCCGAACTCGACAAGCTCTGCCACGACTACATGGTCGGCGTCCAGGGCTGCATTCCGGCCCCGCTCAACTATGCGCCGCCGGGTTACGCCCCCTACCCCAAGTCGATCTGCGCCTCGGTCAACCATCAGGTCTGCCACGGTGTGCCGAACGAACGCGCGCTGAAGAAGGGCGACATCGTCAACCTCGACATCACCACCATCAAGGACGGCTGGCACGGCGACACCAGCCGCACCTTCTGCGTCGGCGACACATCCATCCTGGCGCGACGGCTGGTCGCCATGACCCACGAGTGCATGTGGGTCGGCATCGCCCAGGTCAAGCCCGGCGTGCATCTCGGCGCAGTCGGCGCAGCGATCCAGAAGCATGCCGAAGGCGCCGGCTTTTCCGTGGTTCGCGAGTTCTGCGGCCACGGCATCGGCCGCAATTTCCACGAGGAACCCCAGGTCCTGCACTACGGCAAGCCTGAGGCCGGGCCGCTGCTGGTGCCGGGCATGGTATTCACCATCGAACCGATGATCAATGCCGGCAAGGCTGCGATCTCCGAATTGCCCGACGGCTGGACCATCGTCACCAAGGACCGCAGCCTTTCCGCGCAATGGGAACACACGGTCTGCGTCACCGAAACCGGCGTCGAGGTGATGACGATGTCCGCCGGCGCGCCGCCCTGCCCGCCTCACATCCGCATCACCCCCTGAGCATGGCCGACCTGCGCCAGCTCGCCGCCGCGGCCCGCCAGAGTCTGACCGACGGCAAGCGGGGACTCGCCGCCGCCTGGCACGAAAAGCGGGACAGTGCCGCCTTGCTTGCCGGCCGCGCCGCGCTGGTCGATGGCGTGCTGCGCGATATCTGGCAGGCCCTGGCGATGCCGGTCGGGTGCGCCCTGGCAGCGGTGGGCGGCTACGGCCGGGGCCAGCTCTATCCCGGCTCCGACGTCGACCTGCTGATCCTGGTCCCCGACGAACAGCATGCGATGCAGGATTCAGCCGCCGCGGCGGGCATCGAGCAGCTGATCGGCCTGCTCTGGGACATCGGCCTCGACATCGGCCACAGCGTGCGCAGCATCGACCAGTGCCTCGACGAAGCCGAACGCGACATTACCGTCAAGACGGCACTGCTCGAGGCGCGCCGGCTGGCCGGCTCCCGCGAGCTCTACGACGACTTCGAACAAAGCTGCAACGCGGCGCTGGAGCCGGCGGCATTCCTCACCGCCAAGCAACTGGAACAGGCCGAGCGTTATGCCAAGTTCCATGACACTCCCTACAGCCTGGAGCCCAATTGCAAGGAAAGCCCCGGCGGCGGCCGCGACCTCCAGGCAATCCAGTGGGTAGCCCGCGCCGCCGGCATCGGCGACGACTGGAAATCACTGGCCCGCGCCGGACTGATCACGGCATCCGAGGTACGCCAGTTCGAACGCGCCGACCGCTTCCTCGCCGAACTGCGCATCGAACTGCACCTGCTCGCCGGCCGGCGCGAAGACCGCCTGCTGTTCGACCACCAGGAAAGGCTGGCCGTGGCCATGGGCATCGGGCCGACCGAGACCAATCGCGCCTCCGAAGTGCTGATGCAGCGCTACTACCAGAACGCCAAGCTGGTGACGCAGATCAATTCACTGGTGATGCAGATATTGGCCGACCGCCTGCTCTCCGTCAAGCCGGGACCGCCGATCATCATCGACGCGCACTTCCAGATGGTGCGTGATCTGCTCGACGTGCGTGACGAGGAGGTATTCCAGCGCGATCCGCGGGCGATCCTCGAATGCTTCCTGCTGCAAATGCAGCGCTCGGAAATCAAGGGCATGACGCCGCGCACGCAACGCGCCCTGTGGCGCTCCCAAGCCCGCATCGATGCGGCTTTCCGTCGCGACCCGCAAAACCGCGCGCTGTTCCTCAAACTGTTCCAGCAGAAACACCTGACGCACCCGATGCGGCGCATGAACCAGTACGACATCCTCGGCCGCTACCTGCCCGCCTTCGGCCGCATCGTCGGCCAGATGCAGCACGACCTGTTCCACGTTTACACCGTCGACCAGCACATCCTCCAGGTGATGGGCAACCTGCGCCGCTTCGTCATGCCCGAATTCGCCCACGAATACCCGTTCTGTTCGCGCCTCATCACCGGCTTCGACAAGCGGTGGCTGCTCTACATCGCCGCGCTGTTCCACGACATCGCCAAGGGCCGTGGCGGCGACCATTCGCAGCTGGGCAAGCGCGATGCGGCGGGCTTCTGCCGCGACCACGGCATCACGGGGGAGGATGCCCAGCTGGTGGTGTTCCTCGTCGAGCACCACCTGACCATGTCGCAGGTGGCGCAGAAGCAGGATCTGGCCGATCCCGACGTCATCCTCGCCTTCGCCGCCAAGGTAGGGAGCCTGCGCCGGCTCACCGCGCTGTACCTGCTCACGGTCGCCGACATCCGCGGCACCAGTCCGAAGGTATGGAACGCCTGGAAGGGCAAACTGCTGGAAGACCTCTTCCGCATGACCGCCGCAGTGCTCAAGGGTACCACGGTACTGCAGCTCACCGGCGTCGCCGAGCGGCAGGAAGAGGCGCGCGGCATCCTGCGCTACCACGGCCTGCGTCCGGACATCGAGGTCGAACTCTGGCAACAGCTCGACACAGGCTACTTCATGCGCCACGCCGCCGACGAAATCGCCTGGCATGCGCGCACCCTGTATTACCGCACCGTCGCAACCGAGCCGGTGGTGCGCGCGCGTCTCAACCCGATGGGCGAAGGCCTCCAGGTCATGGCCTACGTGCCGGACCAACCCCTGCTTTTCGCAAGGCTCTGCGGCTTCTTCGCCCGGCTGGGATTCAGCATCGTCGACGCCAAGATCCACACCACTCGCCACGGCTATGCCCTTGACAGCTTCGTCGTCTTCCCCATCGACGACAGCCTTCCCTATCGCGACATGATCGGCCTCATCGAACACGACATCGTGGAACAGTTGACCCGGTTGCCGCCGCTGCCTGCATCCCTAGGCGGTCGCCTGTCGCGCCAGGTCAAGCACTTCCCGGTAGCCCCCGAAGTCGACATCCGCGCCGACGAACGCGGCAGCCAGTACCTGCTCTCGCTTACCGCCGCCGACCGGCCGGGACTGCTCTACGGCGTCGCCCGGGTACTCGGCGAGCACGGCATCGCCCTGCATACCGCGAAGATTTCCACTCTCGGCGAACGCGCCGAGGACAGCTTCCTCATCAGCGGCAAGGAACTCGCGCATACCGCCACGCTGGTGAAGCTGGAGCAGGACCTGCTCGCGGTGCTGCAGGTCTGAGGATTACTTGCCGGAAGCGTTCGCCGGGTGATACGTCATGACTCCCCCTGCTGTCCTCCGGAAAATTTCCAGCCGCCACCGGAATGCGCGCCGCGTCTGCGACGCGGCGCGCGGCGAGTGGCGTTGCGGATTTCAAGCAGGCCCAAGGTGGAGGCACCGGCAGCCGGGGAAACGGCCCGAAGCCAGTCCCGGACAAGGGCCGCGGCAAGGCTCAGCCGTCGTCGTTGATGTTGGTGATCAACTCCTGCAGCACAGTATCCGCCTTGTCGTTGGCGATCTGGCAGGTGCCGGCATTTTCGTGGCCGCCACCGCCGTAGAACAGCATCAGTTCGCCGATGTTGGTGTTCGAGCTGCGGTTGATGATCGACTTGCCGCAGGCGAGCACCGTGTTCTGCTTCTGCACGCCCCACAGGACGTGGATCGAGATATTCACCTCGGGGAACAGCGCGTAGATCATGAAGCGATTGACGGCGAAGATGATCGGCTCGCGGCGCAGGTCGAGCACGGCGAGGTTCTTGTGGATCTTCGTGCAGCGCCGGATCTGCTCCCTGGCCTTGTCCACGTGGTCGAAGTAGAGGTCGACCCGCTCCTTGACGTCGGGCAGGGCCAGGATGTCGTCGATGCCGTGATTCCGGCAGTAGGCGATCAGGTCCATCATCAGCTGGTAGTTGCTGACGCGGAACTCGCGGAAGCGGCCGAGCCCGGTGCGCGAATCCATGATGTAGTTGAGCAGCACCCAGTCCTTCGGATCGAGGATTTCCTGGCGCGTGAAGTTGGCCGAATCGCTCTTGTCGACAGCGAGCATCATTGCGTTGAAGGGCGCCGGAAAACGGCTCTTGCCGCCGAAGTGTTCGTACACCACGCGCGCCGCGGAAGGCGCATCGGGGTAGATGATGTGGTTGGGGCGCTCGCCCGGATTGCGGAAGGTCTCCGAGAGATGGTGGTCGAAGGCCAGGTGCACGCCCGGGACGAAAGGCAGGTTGGTGGTGATGTCGCGCTCGGAAATTTCGACCTTGCCGTCCTGCATGTCCTTGGGATGGACGAACTTGATATCGTCGATCAGTTCCATCTCGTTGAGCAGCACGGCGCAGACCAGGCCGTCGAAATCGCTGCGCGTCACCAGGCGATATTTCTTGTCGGACATGTCGTTTCTCCCAGACGGCGCGGAGGGCGGTTCCAGTGCCGTCCGCGTTGCGGCCGAAGCCGGAAAATTCAGTCGTCGGGAGGATTGTATTCCAGTCCCGCCAGGATGCCATGCGCGACATAAAACACCGCCAGGCGCAGCGGCCGACCCTCGCCGGCGAACAGCGCGGCATAGGCTTCGAGCTGCGGCCGGTAGCCTTCGGCATGGGCCGCGAGGCGCGCCGCGTCGGCCTCGACGCCGAGGTCGGCGGTCTTGTAGTCGATGATCCAGCGCACGCCATCCTCGACGAAACTGCGATCGATGACGCGGGTTTCCGCCCGGCCGCCGGCGCCGCGCCGCGCGATGGCCAGCTCGGCGCCGGCATCGGCGCGTGGTCGCAGCAGCCACTGGCCGTCCGCGCTGGAAAGCGTGGCCGCCAGAAGGCGCGCCGTTCGCTCCGCCCCGTCGCGCGCCGCGGCCTGCGGCCAGCCGCGCCCGGCCAGCCAGCGCTCGAAGCCGGGCCGGCGCGCGGCGACGGCCCCGAGCGGCCAGGAGGCGGGATCGGTCGCCGCCATTTCCAGCAGCGCATGCACCAGCGTGCCGACGTCGGCCGCCAGGGAATCCACGACTTCCTCGCGCACGACCGCTGCGGCGGGCGGCGGCGGCGCGCGCCAGGCTTCGGGAATCGCGGGGGCTGAAAGGCGGCACAGGCGCGGCACGAAGTACGCGGCATCCTCGCCGCCGCTAAATAAAGTCGGCGCTGGCGCTAAGGCGGCAGCGGCAAACTCGGTCTCGACCGCCGGCCACAGGTGGGCCAGCAGCGAATTCGCCGCCGGCGCCGCCAGCGTGCCGTCTTCCTTGCGCTTCGCCACCGCCAGCAGATGCAGGCGGCGCACCGCGCGCGTGACGGCGACATACAGCACGCGCGCCGCCTCGTTGGCGGAGCGTTCGCCTTCCAGTCCCTGCAGGAAATCGTACAGCGTCGGCTCGCCCGCGCCGCGCCGCCGACGGCGATTGACCGGCGCCGCCAGCAGGCGCTCGCCGCCTTCCAGCGGCAGGCTGTCCCAGGCCAGCAGCGGAGCGTCCGGCGGTCGCGTGCCGCGATGCAGGCCAGGCAGGATCACGGTATCGAACTCGAGGCCCTTGGCTTTGTGGATGGTCATCAGTTGCAGGTGGCCGTCGGCCCGTGCATCCGCCGCGGCGAACAGCCGTCCCATGTCCTCTTCGAGGCTGTCCAGCGCGAAACGCCCTGCCGCGTCGAGTTCGTCCAGGCGTTTGAAGAAGGCCCGCGCATCGGATGCTTGCGATCCCGCGCCCAGGCAGGCCGGCCCGCCCAGCTTCTTCCAGGCATCCTCGACCCAGCGCCGGCGGGACTGGCGGCCCTGCCCGCCCAGGGCTTCGGCCATCACTTCATGCAGGTGGGCAAGGCGTCGCCGGCCGTCGGCCGACAGGCGTCCCATCCGCGCGCCATCGTTGATCAGCGACCAGAGCGTGGGCCCATGGTCGTCACCGGCGAGCGCGTGCAGGTCGGCAAGCGTCAGCCCGCACCAGGGCGCACGCAGGATCGCCAGCCAGTGCAGGCGGTCGCCGCGATGATGCAGGGCGCGCGTCAGCGAGATCAGGTCCTGCACCGCCTGGCGTTCGGCCAGCGGCTCGATTTCGACCGCGCTGTAGCGCCAGCCCGCCGGATGGCGGCGGATCGCCGCCGCCAGCGCGACGAGGTGGCTGCGCGCGCGCACCAGCACGGCGATCTGCCGCGCCGGATCGGCGCGCCACTCGGCCTCGATCACGGCCACCACGCGTTCGGCTTCGAGCCGCTCGCCGGCCTCGCCCTCTCCGCTCTCGCCGCTCTCGGTAATCAGCGCATGCACCGCGACGCCGGCATCGGGCAGGTCTTCGCGGGTGGCAACGAAGGGCCGGTAAGCGATCTCGCCGCGCAGCGGTTCGTCATGCGCCGGGAAGAGCGGCGGGAAGCCGGCATTGATCCAGTCCACCACCGGCGCGCAGGCGCGGTTGTTGCGCGACAG
>CAZGQB010000092.1:0-7699 GCA_964527055.1 uncultured Sulfuritalea sp. | reverse complement strand
CCCCAGAGCCGGGCGATGACCTGGGCCACCTCGGCGGCACCGGTCTGGCCTACCGCCAGCGGCACCAGCTTGAACTCGCCGAGGACGGTCTGCAGGAAGGGCAGTTGCACTTCCAGCGAGTGTTCCTGGGCGTGGGCGGCATCGGAGGCGACGACCTGCGGCAGGTCGGCCAGCGCATCGAGCGCGGCGCGATCCAGGGGAATGCTGCCCAGCGGCGTGGCGAAGGCTTGCACCGTGGGCGCCGCCAGGCCGCGCACGGCGACGCGGTGGCAGGGGCCGAGCAGTACCACGCGGCGGATGCGGCCGGCCAGCGGCGCGAGCAGGGCATAGGCCTTGCCGGCGGTGCCACCGGAATAGACGTAGCCGGCGTGGGGCACGATCACCGCTTTGAGCAGGCCGGTCGTGACCGGATCAGGAGTCGGCGCCGGCGGGACGGCGAGGCAGCTTGCAAGGTCGTCACGCAGGCTGGAAGGATCGCCGGGATAGAACATGCCGGCGACGGCCGGCGGGCGGATGGCGGTGGCAGTGCTCATGGTCGTCTCACTCAGGTCAGGTGCAAGCCGATGGCGATTGCAAAGGCTCCAGGACCGGATACCGTGTTGGGTCCGGAAACATCCTCTTCCTTAATTCAACTTAGGCCGATTGTATAGAATTGCAAGATGGCTCCCTCTTATTACGCACTGGTTCCCGCCGCCGGATCGGGTTCGCGCATGCATGCGCTCTCGGGTCGCGCCGTGCCCAAGCAATACCTGCCGCTGGCTGGCCAGCCCCTGATCCGTCACGCCCTGGCGGCATTGTGCGCCGTCCCGGCGGTAGGGCATGTGTTCGTCGTGCTGGCACCCGAAGATAGCCATTGGCCGGCGGCCGCGATGGCGGAACTCGGCCCCAAATTGCACGTCCTGCGCTGCGGCGGCGATACCCGCGCGCAAAGTGTCGCCAACGGCCTGCGGGCGATGGCCGGCGAACTCGGCGGCGAGATTGAAATCGGCGACGATTGGGTGCTGGTGCACGATGCGGCGCGACCCTGCCTGACCGTCGCCATGGTCGAAAACCTGATCGCCGCGGTGGGTGCGGACGATGCCGGCGGCTTGCTGGCGGTGCCGGTCGCCGACACCCTGAAACGCGCCGACGAGAACGGCCGCGTCCTCCAGACCGTGCCACGCGAAGGGTTGTGGCAGGCCCAGACGCCGCAGATGTTCCGCCACCGCCTGCTGCTCGATGCCCTCGATTTCGCGCCGCAAGTCACCGATGAGGCCAGCGCCATCGAGACGCTGGGGCTGCTGCCGCGGCTGGTGGCGGCCGATGCCAGCAATCTGAAGGTGACGTATCCGCTCGATCTGCAGCTTGCCGAGTGGATATTGCAGGGCCGGAAAACGGCCGGTTCGCAATGAGCCCGGCCGACGCGACCCGTGACCCGGCCGGCGAGCCTGCGCGCGACGAGATCGATGTCATGCGGGAGCCGGCCGTGATCGAATTCGGCGCGGCCCATTGCGGCCACTGCCGCGCCGCCCAGCCGCTGATCGCGCAGGCGCTGGAGCAGCATCCCGGTGTGCGGCACATCAAGGTCGAAGATGGCCCCGGTCGCAGGCTGGGGCGGTCTTTCCGCGTCAAACTCTGGCCGACGCTGATTTTCCTGCGGCAGGGGTTGGAGGTCGCGCGCCTGGTGCGCCCGTCAGATGCACAGCCCATCGAGCAGGCGCTGCGCGAGATCGATGTTGCAGTGGCAAAAGGAGATTCCTGAAATGAAGCTGCCCTATCGCGTCGGCCAGGGTTATGACGTGCATGCGCTGACCCCGGGACGCAAGCTGATCCTCGGCGGCGTACATGTTCCCCATCATCAGGGCCTGCTCGGACATTCGGATGCCGATGCGCTGCTGCATGCGATTACCGACGCCATTCTCGGCGGCGCCGGCCTGGGTGACATCGGCGGCATGTTTCCCGACACCGGCTCGCAGTGGGAGGGTGCTGACAGCCGGACACTGCTGCGAGCTGCCATGGCCGCCGTGCGTGCCGCCGGCTGGCAGGTGGGCAACATCGACGCCACCGTGATCGCCCAGGCGCCGCGCATCGCGCCGCATGTCGCGGCGATGCGCGCCAACATCGCGGCCGACCTCGGCATCGCGGCCGAGGCGGTGAACGTCAAGGGCAAAACCAACGAACGCCTGGGCTTCGAAGGGCGCGGCGAGGGCATCGCGGCGCATGCGGTGGTCATGCTGGTGCGCGCCAATTAGGGTTGCATGAGCGAAGCTCGCTCGCACCGGGTGTTCTTTGCGCTCTGGCCCGACGATGAGGCGACCGCCCATTTGTCGGCACTGGCACACGAGCTGACTGCCCGCGGCGGCGGCCGGGTGATGCGCCCGGCGTCGCTGCACCTGACGCTTGCATTCGTCGGCGCGGTGACACCGGGCCAACTTCCCCGGCTTGAAGAAATCGCCGGCGGGGTTCGTGCCGGATCCTTCGATCTGAGTCTCGACCGGCTCGGCTTCTGGCCGCAGCGCGGCATCCTGTGGGCCGGTTGCCGGCAGACACCGGCGCCGCTGCGCCGGCTGGCCGGGGCGCTGGCGGCCGATTTACGCGCCGCCGGCTTTGCCATCGATCACCGTTCGGGTGCCGACCTGGTGCCGCACGTCACGCTGGCGCGCCGCGCGCGCTGCCCGTCGCTGCCCCGGTTGGGAGCGCCGATTGCCTGGCGGGTCGACGAATTGGCCCTGGTCGAAAGCCACCTGCATCCGTCCGCCGCGACTTACCGGATGCTGGCCCGCTTTCCGCTCACGGAGCCGGCCGGCGGATGAATTAGAATCCGGCCATCGAAGCGGTCGCGGCGCGACGGCCGCAGCCAACTCAGCCGGGCAACATTGGGGAGCCGATCACCGTGGTCAAACTGTTTCGCTTCAGGAAAACGACGCCGCGCCTGGAGCGCCTGCACGAACTCAGCCTGTTCGTCAACCTGACCCCGTCCGAGCTGGAGATCGTCGACGGCCTGCTGCATGAGCGCCATTACCTCGAAGGCGAAGTGATTTTCGACGAAGGCGAGGAAGGGCAGGCCATCTACATCATCGCTTCGGGCGAAGTGCTGATTTCCCTGCCGGACCACGGCAATGGCCGGCACGCGACGCAGCAGGGCGGTGCCAGTCCGACGCCATCCCATCCGCTACGGCGGCAGGGCGACACCGGACGTGTCGCGCAACTCGGCCCCGGTACCTTTTTCGGCGAACTGGCGCTGCTGGACAACTCGCCGCGTTCGGCGCAGGCCCGCGCCGCTACCCCCTGCGAGCTGATCATTTTCTTTCGCGACGATTTCGTCAGCCTGCTCGAAACCCACGCCCGCATCTCCTCCAAGATCTCGCGCCAGCTGGCCTGCCACCTCGGGGCGCGGATGCGCGCGATGGCGCTGTCGATGAGCGCGCACCAGCATCTGGTCTGAATGCGGCCATGAGCGGATCATCTGTCGCAGCGGCGAGGCCCCCTCCGGCAAATCATGGCTCGGGTCCCATGGTGTGGGCGGCCATCATCGCCGCCACCTGCCTACTGCTGCTGGTGTTCCAGAAGGTGCTGTGGCTGGTGGTACCTTTCCTGCTTGCGCTGATCCTCTACTATTTCCTCTATCCCGCCGTCAGGGTATTGATCTATCGCGGCATGAGCCGCAATGCGGCGGCGAGCGTGGTCACACTGGCCTTCCTGGTACTGGTGGGGATCATCGGCGTTGCGCTGATGCCGCGCCTGACGAGCAAGCTGACCCATTGGCAGGATGCGGTCGATCGCTATGTGCTGGGTGGCACGCAGTTGCTCGACGCCTCGCTGCGCGGCCTGGAACGCCATTCGCCGCCGCTGGCCCGCGCCCGGCTGGCCGACACCGTCGCCGCGCGCCTGGCGCAGAGCACGGGCAGCATCGCCGACCACCTGGAGCCGGTGGCGCTGGGCATCATGGCGTGGACACCGTCGCTTTTGCTGGCGCCCTTCCTGGCCTTCTTCTTCCTGCGTGACGGGCGCCGCTTCAAGCGCTTTCTGGGATCTGCGGTGCCGAATGCGTTTTTCGAAAAGACCCTGTTCCTGTTGCACGAGATCGACCGTACGGCGCGCGCCTACTTCCAGGGCCTGATCAACCTGACCATCCTCGACACCGTGACCCTGGCCGCCGGGTTGTGGCTGCTGGGCATCCCCGGGCCGCTGGCGCTGGGCTTGATCTGCGCGGTGCTGGCGTGGGTGCCCTATGTCGGTTCGATCCTCGGCGGCCTGCTGGTGGTGCTGGTGGCGGCGACGGACTTTCCATCCGATCCGGCCATGGCCTACTGGGCGATCGGCCTGTTCGGCCTGGTGCGCCTGCTCGACGATTTCGTGTACATGCCGATGACCATTGGCAAGAGCCTGGAACTGCATCCGCTGGTGACGGTGCTGATGATTTTTGCCGGCGGGGCGGTGGCCGGCGTCGCCGGCCTGATGCTGGTGCTGCCGGTGCTTGGCGTGGTGATGGTGATCGGCGAAACCATCGGCCTGATCGTCACCGATCCGCGCCTGATGGCGCGCCACCGCCACGCCACGGATCTGCGCCGGGCTCAGGCCAGCGCCGATTTATAGATGGCCTCGTAGCCTATTGATCGGCGCTGGCCTGAGCCCGGCGCAGCACAAGGCGCGCGATCAGGCCGCCGCCCTCGCGCGGCAGCAGCTCCAGGCAACCGTTGTGGGAGCGGGCGATGCGCTCGACGATGGCGAGCCCAAGGCCGGCGCCCGCGGTGTTGCTGCGCGCGACTGCGAGCCGGGCGAAGGGGCGCTTGATGCGTTCGACATCCTGCGGCGGGATGCCGGGGCCGCGGTCGCGTACCTCGATCGCGAGCTCGCCGTTCGCGCTGCCCAGGGTCAGTTCGACAGGCCGGTCGCTGCCGGCATAGCGCAAGGCATTGTCAACCAGGTTGCTGACGGCGCGGCGCAGGGCCTGCGGCCGCCGAGCATGCCCGGCCTCAGAAGTTGGTGTTGGCGCTACGGCGGCCGACACTTCCACCGGGAAGCCGCGGCGCCGGTATTGGCTGGCGAGGTCGGCCAGCAAGGCGGCGAGGTCGACCTCTTGCGGCGCCTCGCCACCCTCGGAACGCGCGAAGTCGAGGAACTGGCCGATTGTCTTGTCCATTTCCTCGATGTCGGCCGTCATGCCTTCGCGCAGTCCTTCGTCGGCGGACATTTCGATGCCCATGCGCAGGCGCGTAAGCGGCGTCCGCAGGTCGTGCGAGACGCCGGCCAGGATCAGCGCCCGGTCCTGGTCGATCTGCGCCAGGTCGGCGCTCATCTGGTTGAAGGCGGTGGCGACGGTCGCCAGTTCGGTCGGGCCGCCTTCGTCGAGGCGCGGCGGCGTCTCGCCGGCGCCGACTTTTTGCGCGGCCAACTGCAGGGCCTTGAGCGGGCGGGTGATGCGGAACACGATCAGCCACGCGCCGAGCAGCGACAGCAGCAGCGCGGCGACGCCCCAGCCGAGCCAGCCCAGCGGGAATACCCGATCGATGCGCTCGCGCGGCAGGGCCAGCCAGTAATCGCCGTCGTCGCTATCGTCGATGCGGAAGCTGACGAACAACGCCTGCTCGCCCTCACGATCGAGGGTCAGGCGGGTTCCGGGTCCGAGCTGCTCCCGCACCAGTTCCTGCACCCGGTAAAGAAAGGCGCGGTCGGGCAAGGGCTGGATTTCGTCGGAAGCTTCGGCCGGATAGATACGGATGCCTTCGCGGTCGGACAGTTCGCGCAGCAGTTCGCGGCGAGCTTCCGGACGGGCGGAAACCAGCGCGGCACGGGTAAGGTTGGCGACGCTGACCAGGGTTTGCGCGAGTTGCCGGGCGCGCGGTTCGCGTTCGTAGGTCCTGAAAATGGCGAACCATGCCACCACCGAAATCATCATCAGCAGCGCGACGAGGAGGAAGGTGCGCCACAGCAGCGTGCGCGGCAGGAGCGTCATTGCGGCGGGTTCTAGCAGTTAGTCAAGTAGAAACCGATGGACAGGGTCGTCCCCGGATCAAGTCCGGGGCAGGCTATTCCGGCGAAAGCCGGAATCCAGTAGGCCCGGGCCACTGGATCCCGGGTCAAGCCCGGGATGACAGTTAATGTCATCTCCATCGATTTCATCTTGACGCAGCACTAGTCGTGTTTCTTGCCGTCGGGAACGAAAACATAGCCGAAGCCCCAGACGGTCTGGATGTAGCGCGGCTTGCCCGGATCTTCCTCGACCAGCTTGCGCAGGCGTGAGACCTGCACGTCGATGGCGCGATCGAAAACCTCATACTCCCGGCCGCGCGCCAGCTCCATCAGCTTGTCGCGGCTCATCGGCTGGCGCGGATGTTCCAGCAGCACGCGCAGCAGGCCGAATTCGCCGGAGGTGAGCAGGGTGCTGGTTCCATCGCGTTCGAGTTCGCGCGTCGCCAGGTTGATCGTCACCTTGCCGAAACTCACGCTTTCCTCGGTGATGGCCGGCGCTCCCGGCGGCGGCGGCGCGGCCTGGCGGCGCAGCACGGCATGGATGCGCGCCACCAGTTCGCGCGGGTTGAAGGGCTTGGGCAGGTAATCGTCGGCGCCGATTTCCAGCCCGACGATGCGGTCGACTTCGTCGCCCTTGGCGGTCAGCATGATGATGGCGACCGGGTTGGCCGCACCTCGCAGCCGGCGGCAGACGGCGAGGCCGTCTTCGCCCGGCAGCATCAGGTCGAGCACGATCAGGTCGTAGAGTTCGCGCTCCAGCGCGCGGTCCATGCCCTGGGCATCCGGCACGGCCTTGACCGTGAACCCCTGATCGGAGAGGTAGCGCTCGAGCAGCTGGCGCAGGCGCAGATCGTCATCGACGACAAGAATCTTGGCTTTGGTTTCGTTCATGGGGGCCAATCCTAGCCGGATCGCGCGCATCCTGCCAGCGGGCATTACAAACGATTACAAAACCCGGCCACCCGCAACAATTGCCTTACGGGCGCCGCCGAGAATGCGAACGTACCGGGACAGCGGCAGCGGTGAAACGGCAAACGGAGGCGATCATGAAAGCATTGTTTTTCAGCATGGCGTTGGGCATCGGCCTGGCACTCTGGGGCGCCGAGCCGCAGGCCGGCGTGGCCCAGTTGATGGCGGCCGGCCAGCTCGCAGGCGAGCGGATTTACAGTATCCTTCGCTGATGGAATCGAAAGAACGAACGTGAAGGCGGGACACGGCGCGCAATGGGCGGGACTGTTGACAGCACTCTGGCTGCTGGCATTCGACGCCTCGGCGCAGCCGCCTTCCACTCCCGGTCAGGGCAGTGATGTCAGGCCGCAGGGCATGGGTCGGGGACCCATGGGGTCCGCCGGGCCAACTCGCCAGGAGCGCGGGCGGGGCGACGGCAGTGGTCCCCACGGCAGGGGGACCGGGTCGCAGCCGGCCCGGTTTGCCGCCGATGATCCCGACGCACCGCGCGGCGGGCAGATGTCGCGCGAGGAAAGGCGCCAATTGCGCCGCGATGTTGATCAGGCGGGGCGCGATCTCTATCCGGAACGCAGGCGCGGCGGCCGCCAGCAGCAGAACCAGCCGCCGCCGGAGTCGGCTCCCGCCCGATAAAACGACCCCGAGAAATTTTTCCGGGGCCGCTTGTCGATGCCAAAAGTCGGCGCCGACGCCACGGCGCTGCAGTGACTATGCCGCCCGCAGCGCCTGTTCCAGGTCGGCCAGCAGGTCGGGCAGATCTTCCAGGCCGATGGACAGCCTG
>CAZGQB010000091.1:0-7746 GCA_964527055.1 uncultured Sulfuritalea sp. | reverse complement strand
TACCAGGCCTGGCGGTCGGCCACCAGCGGGCTGTCGAGGTCGGGCATCGAGAAGCTGTTGCGCATGCGCTGCCAGAGGTCATCGGGCGGCGTGGTCAGGTCGATGGTGGGGATGGCATCCACTTCGTCGCGAACTTCCCGCGAGGGATCTGCGACGCGGTGCGGCATGGCCGGTGATGCGGGCTGCGACTCCGGGCTCGGGAAGTTGGCCGTCGGCCTGGCCGGTTGCGCGGTGCCCGGCGGCGCCGTTTCGACGCTGGCACAAGCGTTCAGCAGAAGCAGCAAGAGCGGCAGGAGGGGGCGGGACAGGTGCATTGGTTTGCGCGGGACCGTTCAAGGGCTGCGGGAAGGCGGCGCATCTTAACGTGAAACGGCGCGTCAGGTCGGCAGTTCGCCCCCCCGGCCGCAGTCCGTCGTCGACTCAGGCCGCGCTCAGAAGCGGTTTTTCCACTCGCGGATGGCGGTGAAGGCTTCGGCGGCGTCCGCCGGCACATGGCCGAGGCGGCCGGCTGCCGCGGCACGCACGGCCGGCGCATCCCAGCGCAGGAAGGGATTGGTTTCGAGTTCGAGGCGGATGCGGCTGGGCACCGTGGCGCGGCCGGCGGCGCGATCCCGCGCCACCTGTTCGCTGCGGCGTTGCACGGCGATGCTGTCGGGTTCGACCGCAGCTGCGAAGCGCAGGTTGCTCTGGGTGTATTCGTGGGCGCAATACACCAAAGTCGGCGCCGGCAGTGCGGCGAGCCGGGCCAGCGATGCCTGCATCTGTGCCGCCGTGCCCTCGAACAGCCGTCCGCAGCCGGCGCCGAACAGGGTGTCGCCGCAGAACACGGCGCCGTGTTCCGCGAGACTTGGGCCATAATAGGCGATGTGGCCGCGCGTATGTCCGGGCACGGCGATGATGTCGAATTCGACGTCGATTTCGGGCAGTTCGATGTGTTCGCCGCCGGAGAGCGGATGCGTCACGCCGGGGATGTTCTCGAGTGCCGGGCCATACACGGGGACGGGGAAGCGGGCGAGCAGTTCCGCCAGGCCGCCGACGTGGTCGCCGTGATGGTGGGTGGCGAGGATGGCGCAGAGGCGGTCGCCGGTCTGCGCCAGGTGCCCCAGCACCGGAACGGCATCGCCGGGGTCCACCACCGCGACGTGGCCGTCGGCGCGCAGCAGCCAGATGTAGTTGTCGTCGAAGGCAGGCAGGGCAAGGATTTCGGTCATTCGGGAATTTTCTCCAAACGGGGCGCAATGTCAATTCAGGGTTTCGAAGACTGGCTGAACACGCCATCCGGGCAGTATGTACTCAATTGGGAGCAGCAGAAGCACGATCTGCTGGTGGCCGACATCTTCGGCTTCAATGCGGTGCAGCTGTCGCTGCCGACCCACGATTTCCTGCGCGCCAACCGCATGCCGCTGCGCTTTCGCTGCGACGACGGGCGCTATGACGGCATGTCGGAAGTGCGTTCGGACCTGCACTTCCTGCCCTTCGCCGCCAACAGCATCGACCTGGTGGTGATGCCGCACACCCTGGAGTTCGACGCCAATCCGCATCAGGTGCTGCGCGAGGTGGAGCGGGTGCTGGTGCCCGAGGGCCACGTCATCGTCACCGGTTTCAATCCCTTCAGCCTGTGGGGCGCCAAACGCACGCTGTCGCGGCGCGAGGCGCTGCCGCCCTGGCGCGGCGCCTACCTCTCCGTGCCGCGCCTGAAGGACTGGTTCTCGCTGCTCGGCTTCGAGATGCAGGCCGGCGCCTTCGGCTGCTACGCGCCGGCCGTGACGCAGGAGAAGTGGCTGCGCCGCTTCAAGTTCATGGATGCCGCCGGTGACCGCTGGTGGCCGATCGCCGGCGCGGTGTATGTCGTGCAGGCGGTCAAGCGCCAGCACGGCATGCGCCTGATCACGCCGGCCTGGCACGATCGCAAGCTGCGCGCCAAGGCGCTGGTATCGATCACGCAAAGGGTGGACCAATGATAGAAATCTTCACCGACGGCGCCTGCAGCGGCAATCCCGGCCCCGGCGGCTGGGGCGCCATACTGCGCAAGGGCGATGCCGAAAGGGAACTGTTCGGCGGCGAGAAGATCACTACCAACAACCGCATGGAAATGACGGCGGTGATCGAGGCCCTGCGCGCCCTGAAGGGTCCGGTGGCGGCGCGGGTGCACACCGATTCGCAATACGTGCAGAAGGGCATCAGCGAGTGGATCCACGGCTGGAAGCGGCGCGGCTGGAAGACGGCGAGCAAGGAGCCGGTGAAGAACGAGGACCTGTGGCGCGAACTGGACCGCCTGGCGGCGCAACACAGGATTGAATGGATCTGGGTCAAGGGCCACGCCGGACACCCGGAGAACGAGCGCGCCGACCAGCTGGCGCGGCGCGGCGTCGAACAGGTGCGGACGGGTACATGAGAAAAATCATCCTGGATACCGAAACCACCGGCCTGGATTTTCGTGCCGGCGATCGCATCGTCGAAATCGGCTGCGTCGAACTGCGCGGTCGCCAGCCGACGGGACAGCGCTTCCATGCCTACATCAACCCCGACCGCGAGGTGCCCCAGGGCGCGATCGAGATCCACGGCCTGACCAACGAGTTCCTTGCCGACAAGCCCAAGTTCGCCGAGATCGTGGCGGACTTCGTCGAGTTCATTCGCGGCGCCGAACTGGTGATCCACAACGCCGCCTTCGACGTCGGCTTCCTCAACAACGAACTCGGCTTGCTCCAGCAGGAGAGCATCGACCAGCTCTGCGGCGAGGTGATCGATACCTTGCGCATGGCGCGCGAGATGCGGCCCGGCAAGAAGAACAACCTCAACGCCCTGTGCGCCGAATTCGGCGTAGACAATTCCGGCCGCCAGGTGCACGGCGCGCTGCTCGACGCCGAACTGCTGGCCGAGGTCTACCTGGCCATGACGCGCGGCCAGAATACGCTGGAGATCGCCTTCGACAGCGCTCCCGTCGATTACGCTGCCGGTGGCGCTCGCCAGCGCCCGCCCCTGGTGGTGCTGCGTGCCAGCGACGAGGAGCTTGCCGAGCATGAGCGGGTACTCGGCGAAATCGCCGGGGAGGCCAGGGGCAAATGCCTCTGGCGCGATCGGGAGCGCGCGCCAGGTATGGCCTGACGCGGAGGACGGCCGGTGCGCGCTCTCCATCTGATCGATTCGATAACCGAAATCACCGCAGCCATGGGCGGGGCGGTGGTTGTTTCCGGCTCGCACGGGGGGCGTTCCGCCGCCGTTTTCGCCCTGGCCAGCCGGCCGGCTCCCCGGGCGGTGTTTTTCAATGACGCCGGTATCGGCAAGGAGGCTGCCGGCATTGCCGCGCTGCAGGGCCTGGAACAGGCGGGCATCGTGGCCGCCGCCTACAGCCATGATTCGGCGCGCATCGGTGATGCGCTGGATGGTTTCGAGTGTGGCGTCGTTACGGCGCTCAATGCGGCGGCAGGGGCGGCGGGTCTGGTGGCCGGGCAGACGGTGGCGGAGGCTGTGTCCCTGCTGCGCACGGAAGTGGCGGATGACGGGGCATGCACGCCGCGCTGAAGCGGACGCAGCGCGGCTCTGCGCATGGCGCAAGGTGGCGCCGGCAAGGTGGAATCGTGCTGCCGCGGATTCGGATTAGACTGGCTCACGGGACGATTTCAACGGGAAGGCATGAGCATCCTGCCGGCGGCAACGCGGCGGGGTCCGTGCCCGCTTCCGGATTTTTCAAGGGGAGTTCATGAGCGCGGGACAGCGGAAGGCGTCGCCACCGGAACGGCCGGCAACCAGCGCGGGGGACTTGTCCGACCGCAATCCGGTGGTTCGCCATTCCCACGTCGGCAAGCCGCGCGCGCTGAACTCGTTGCTGGAGCCGCGCGCCCTGCTCGAAATGGCGCTGCTGCCGGCCTCGTTGCCGCTGTTGCTGCAAGCGCCGCGCGGCGACGGCCATCCGGTGCTGCTGCTGCCCGGCTTCATGGCCGACGACACGACCCTGATCGCCCTGAAGCTGTTCCTGCAGAGCAAGGGCTATGACGTCCATACCTGGGGGCTGGGCCGCAACCTGGGTTTTCGCAGCAAGCACGCCAGCGCCCTGCCGCAGAAAATCCGCTACCTGCATCACATCTCGGGGCGCAAGGTGAGCCTGGTAGGCTGGAGCCTGGGCGGGGTATTTTCGCTCTACGGCGCCGAAAACACGCTGGAATGCGTGCGCTCGGTCATCACCCTGGGCAGCCCGGTCAGCATCGATGCCGGCGGCAGCCAGTCGCCGTCGACCGTCAAGGCGCTCTACCGGGTGATCTCGCATCGCCTCGGACCGACGGCCCATGTCATGCAGCCGCGCGCCAAGACGCTGCGCGAGCAGCGCCGGCTGGAGATTCCGACCAGCTGCCTGTATTCGCTGGGCGACGGCGTGGTGCCGCCGCAGGAAGCCACCATCGACGGCGATCCGGCCTTCCACGAGAACATCCGGGTGCCGGGCAGCCACCTCGGCCTGGGTTTCAACGGCATCGTGCTGGCCGTCGTGGCCGACCGTCTGGCGCAAGCGGAGGGCGCCTGGCAGCCGTTTCATCCGCAGGGCCTGCTCGGCCGCGTGTGGCGCGCCACATCGGGAACCGCCCGCGGCGACCGGGATCTTTCCGCAGCCTGAGCCCGACATCGAAAGTCACGAATGCGCCAACTCAGCGAACACGACGCCGCCTTCATCTATTCGGACAGCGCCCACGCCAATTCGAACGTAAGCCTGCTGCACATCTACGACCAGTCTACGGCGCCGGGCGGCGTGGTGCGCTTCAAGCAGATACTGGCACACGTCGAAAGCCGCCTCGGGCAATTGCCGGTGTTCCGCGAGAAGATCCGGCGCGTGCCGCTCGACCTCGACTACCCGTACTGGATCGAGGACGAGAATTTCGATATCGAGTACCACGTGCGCCACATCGCCCTGCCCAAGCCGGGCGACTGGCGCCAGTTCTGCATCCAGGCCGCGCGCATCCATGCCAGGCCGCTCGACCTGCAGCGCCCGCTGTGGGAGATGTACGTGATCGAGGGACTGGACAGTTTCCACTCCCTGCCGGTCGGCAGTTTTGCCGTGCTGCTGAAGATCCACCATGCCGCGATCGATGTCGCCCGCGGCAACGAAATCACCACCCTGCTGCACGACATCTCGGCCGATTCACGGCCGCCGGCACCGCCCGCGCCCTGGTTCCCCGAAACGCCACCGGGCAATCTCGGCCTGTTGCTGCGTGCCGGGGTCAATGCCGCGAGCTTTCCCTTGCGTGTCGCACAGCCCGTGGCGCGCAGCTGGACCACGGTCAAGTCCGCCGCACGCACCTTCGCCGGCGAGTTTCTCGGCCGGCCGCAGGAATTTCCCATGACGCGCTTCAACAGCGCGGTTTCGCCGCATCGCGTGTTCGAGACGCGGCGCTTTCCGCTGGTCGATTTCAAGGCCATCCGCGGCCTCGCCGACGGCGCCACGGTCAATGACGTCGTCCTCGCGGTGTGCGCCGGCGGCCTGCGCCGCTACCTCGAGTTGCAGGCCGAACTGCCCGGGGAAAGCCTGGTCGCGGCCGTACCGCTGGCCGTGCGCGCACGGGGCCGCAAGGCGGACAAGGCCGGCGGCGAGGCAAAGTTTTCCTGGGTGCGGCTGGGTCTCGGTACCGACATCGCCGATCCGGTCGAGCGGCTCGTCGCGATCCAGGCACTGAGTTCCTCGTCGGAAGTAATGGCGCGGGCGGTCAGTGCACGCGAGCTGGTCGAATTGGCCGAACAGGCGCCCTCGGCCGCGATCGCCGTCACCAGCAAGATGCTGCGCTCGGCTTCGGCCCTGCTCGGCAACTGGGCGCCGCTGGCCAACTGCGCCATCACCAACGTGCCCGGCCAGCAGCGGCCGCTCTATCTGCAGGGCGCCCGACTGACCTACCTGTCGGCGATCATGCCGATCTCCGACGGCATGGGCCTGGTGTTCTCGGTCACCAGCTACAACGAAATGATCGTCATTTCCTTTACGGCCTGTTACGAGCAGTTGCCCGATCCTGAAGTCCTGGCCCTTTGCCTGCGCGACAGTTTCCGGGAATATCAGGCGCTGGTGCAGCCGAGGGTGGCACGCAAGCCGCGTACGACTGCGGTCAAGGCTGCCGCCGCGAGCAAGGCGCCGCGGCGCAAAGCGGCTGTTGCCGCGGAAGGCAAGGAGCCGCGACGCAGGACCGTGGCCCGTGCCGCGGTTCATCGAGCTTGAGCGACCCGCCGCTGCACATCGAATACGAGTCGCTCGGCGACCCGGCCCGGCCGGCCATCGTGCTGGTCATGGGCCTCGGCATGCAGCTCACGGACTGGCCCGACAGCTTCTGCCAGGCGCTGGTGGCGCGCGGCTACCGCGTGGTCCGCTTCGACAACCGCGACGTCGGGCTGTCCGGCCGCGTCACGGGGAAGAAGCGCGGCAACCTGCTGCTGGCCATGGCCGCCTCCGCGCTGGGCCTGCCGGTGCGCACGCCCTATACCCTGGAGGATATGGCCGGCGACACCATCGGCCTGATGGACCGGCTCGGGCTGGAGCGCGCGCACATCGTCGGCGCCTCGCTGGGTGGCATGATCGCGCAGGTGCTGGCGGCGAAATTCCCGCAGCGGGTGCAGAGCCTGACTTCCATCATGTCCACCTCGGGCAACCGCCGCGTTTCCAAACCGGGCAAGACGGCGCGCAAGGCACTGCTGAGCCGGCCCGCCGACCCGAAAAATCCGGAATCAGTGATCGAGTACATGGCCGATATGGTCACCGCGATCGGCAGCCCGGGTTATCCTTCGTCGCGCGAGGAACTGCGTCGGCGCATCGGCCACAGCGTGCGCCGCGCCTACTACCCGGCCGGCATCGCGCGCCAGCTGCTGGCCAGCATCGGCTCCGGCGACCGGCGCCAGCAGCTGCGCACCATCGGCGCGCCAACCCTGGTGATCCATGGCGCCGCCGATCCGCTGGTGCCGCTCGCCGCCGGCCGCGACACCGCGCGGAACATCCCCGGCGCGGAACTTCTGGTGATCGAGGGCATGGGCCACGACTTTCCCGAGGCCCTGATGCCGAGCCTGGCGACGGCCGTCGCCGATCATTGCGACCGGCACGGCACATCGGCGCCTACCCCTTCGGCCGGCTGAAGCGCGCCAGGTTCTGCATCATCTCCGCGATCGCCGGGCCGATGCCTTGCCTCGCCCGCGCCGGATCTGCAACCGCGTTGTCATTGCCGTCGGTGACCTCGTCGCGCCTGGCGCTGCCGGTGGCATTGATGGGGAAGGCTACCTTGAGCTTCTCGCCCAGGTAGGCCAGGCGGTTCCAGTCCGCCGCGACGGCGTAGTCGCGGCGGTAGCCGGGATCCAGCAGGTTCATGCCCTGCGAATAATCGGAAGGCGGGTTGCGCACCCCGAGCAGCGGCATCAGGGTGGCCGGGATGTCGAGGTGGCTGGTGATCCCCCCCACCACGCGCGGCGGCGCGCCGGGGATCCGGATGACCGCCGGCGTGCCGGTCTGGAAGCGGTTGAATTCGGCGCTGTGTCCCCAGCGGCTGCGTTCCATGAACTCCTCGCCGTGATCGCCGAGGACGATGACCACCGTGTCGTCGAGCAGCTTCCTTTGTTTCAGGTGCGCGATGACGCGCCCGATCTGCTGGTCGACATGGTGCGAGGCATTGAGATAGCGGTTCTTGATCAACTGGATGTTGCCCTTGAAATCCGTCGTCAGGTAGTTGAGGTCTTCGAGGTAGGGCTTCGCGATCACCGAATCCGGCGGGAATTCATAGGCGGCGTGGGTCG
>CAZGQB010000090.1:0-7754 GCA_964527055.1 uncultured Sulfuritalea sp. | reverse complement strand
TCGATTCGGCGCCGGCCATCATGGTGACGATGCGGTCGAGGCCGAAGGCGAGGCCACCGTGCGGAGGGGCGCCGTACCTGAGCGCATCGAGCAGGAAGCCGAACTTGGCCTGCTGTTCCTCGGGGCCGATGCCCAGGGCCTGGAACACTTTTTCCTGCACCTCGGACTTGTGGATACGTACCGAGCCGCCCCCCATTTCCCAGCCGTTCAGCGCCAGGTCGTAGGCCTTGGCCAGACAAGCGCCGGGGTCGCTCGCCATCATTCCCTCGTGGTCATCCTTGGGGCTGGTGAAGGGGTGGTGGCAGGCGGACCAGCGTTGGTTTTCCTCGTCGTATTCGAACATCGGGAAATCGACCACCCACAGCGGTTCCCAGGCCTTGCCGTTAACGTAGCCCTTCTCGTGGCCGAGCTTGGTGCGCAGGGCACCGAGCGCGTCATTTACGACCTTGGTCTTGTCGGCGCCGAAGAAGATCAGGTCGCCCGACTGCGCGCCGGTGCGCGCGACGATGGTCTTCAGCGCGGTTTCGTGGAGGTTCTTGACGATCGGCGACTGCAGGCCTTCCTCGTTGAGCTTCGCGGCGTCATTGACCTTGATGTAGGCCAGTCCGCGGGCGCCGTAGATCTTGACGAACTCGGTGTAGCCGTCGATTTCGCCGCGCGTGAGGCTGGCGCCGCCGGGCACCCGCAGCGCCGCGACCCGGCCCCCGGAGGTGGCCGGACCGCTGAATACCTTGAAGGCGACGTCGGCCACCGCATCGGTGACCTCGGTCAGTTCCAGCGTCACGCGCAGATCCGGCTTGTCGGAACCGAAGCGGCGCATGGCCTCCGCGTAGCTCATGCGCGGGAAGGGCTTCGGCAGTTCGACGCCGAGCGCCGTCTTGAACACGCTGCGGATCATTTCCTCCATCAGCGCGGTGATCTGCTCCTCGGTGAGGAAGGATGTTTCGATATCGACCTGGGTGAATTCCGGCTGGCGGTCGGCGCGCAGGTCCTCGTCGCGGAAGCACTTGGTGATCTGGTAATAGCGGTCGAAACCGGCCACCATCAGCAGCTGCTTGAACAGTTGCGGCGACTGCGGCAGAGCGAAGAACTGGCCGGGATGCACGCGCGACGGCACCAGGTAGTCGCGCGCGCCTTCCGGCGTGGACTTGGTCAGCATCGGCGTTTCGATGTCGATGAAGCCCTGCTCGTCGAGGAAGCGGCGGAAGGCCATCGCCACCTTGTAGCGCAGCATCAGGTTCTTCTGCATCTGCGGCCGGCGCAGGTCGATCACGCGATGGGTCAGGCGCACGTTCTCGGAAAGATTTTCCTCGTCGAGCTGGAAGGGCGGCGTCACCGCCGCATTGAGCACCTGCAGTTCGTGGCAGAGGATTTCGATCTCGCCCGAAGCGAGATTGGGATTCTCGGTGCCGGCGGGACGGCGGCGCACCCTGCCGGTGACCTTCAGCACGTATTCGTTGCGCACGTCTTCGGCGATCTTGAACATCTCGGGGCGATCCGGATCGCAGACCACCTGGGCCAGGCCTTCGCGATCGCGCAGGTCGATGAAGATGACGCCGCCATGATCGCGGCGGCGGTGGTTCCAGCCGCAAAGGGTGACGACCTGGTCGACATGGGAGGCATTCACCTCGCCGCAATAGTGAGTACGCATAGGAGTTCCGTTCCGTGATTGCCCGCTACAAGGCCTTACTGGTTTTGCGCGCGCCCGGCAGGATTCCTCATGGGTGGGGCGACGACGCCCATGGAGACGATGTATTTCAGGGCCTCGTCGACATTCATGTCGAGTTCGATGACGTCTTTTCGCCTGACGAAGAAGAAAAAGCCGTTGACCGGGCTGGGCGTGGTCGGGATGAACACGCCGACGTGTTCGTCGGGCAGCATGTCTGCGACATCGCGCGCGGGGTGACCGGTCTGGAAGGCCACGGACCAGGCTTCCGGATGCGGATAGCGGACCAGCAGCACCTTGCGGAAGGCGACGCCGCTGCCTGAAAACAACGTATCGCTGACCTGCTTCACGCTGTAGTAGATCGACTTCACCACCGGAATCCGCGCCAGTACGCCTTCCCAGAAGCGCACCAGCTTCTGGCCGACGATGTTGGTCGTCACCAGGCCCGTGAGGAACACCACCAACAGGGTCAGCAAGGCGCCGAGGCCGGGGATGTACATCCCCAGGAGTTCTTCGGGGTGTATCGCCCGTGGCAGCAACAGCAGGGACTGGTCCATGGAGCGGACGATCAGTGACAGCACCCAGGCGGTGATCGCCAGCGGGACCCAGATCAGCAGCCCGGTGATGAAATACTTTTTCAAGGGGAGGTCAGGTGTTTGCGGCGCAGCTGCCCGTGCCACCCTGGCAGGGCGGCGGGTTGTCAGTCTTGCTGCCGGCCGCGCAGCCGCCGCCCTTGAAGTCGGTGGCATACCAGCCACTGCCCTTGAGCTGGAAGCCGGGGGCGGTGAGCTGCTTGGTGAAGTTTTCGGTCTTGCACTCGGGGCAGGTGGTCAGCAGCGGATCGCTGACCTTCCGCATGACATCTTTCTCAAAGCCGCAATCGGTGCAGCGATAAGCGTAGATCGGCATGGCATTCTCCGGTAATCGGGCAAAGGCCGCGATTATAGCCGAAACCCTTGGTGCGCCGGGGTCTCAGGCGCCGAGGTAGGCCCTGGTCAGGGGTTTGCCCCAGACCAGGGCGATGAGGCCTGCCGCCGCAAGATAGGGGCCGAAAGGAATGGGTACATTGCGGCCGTGGCGCGCAATAACCATCATGGAAATGCCGACCACGGCGCCGACCAGCGAAGACAGCAGAATCGTCAAGGGCAGCATCTGCCAGCCCAGCCAGGCACCGAGCGCGGCCAGCAGCTTGAAGTCGCCGTAGCCCATGCCTTCCTTGCCGGTAAACAGCTTGAACAGCCAGTACACGCTCCACAGAGACAGGTAACCGGCCATGGCGCCGATCACCGCGCTCTTCAAATCGGTGTAGACGTTGAAGGCGTTCAAGGCCAGACCGATCCAGAGCAAAGGCAGCGTGATGTCGTCGGGCAACAGCTGGGTATCGAAATCGATGACGGTAAGCGCAAACAGCGCAGCGATCAGCACCAGGGCACCCAGGCCGGCGGCGGTGAAACCGAAATGCCAGGCGCTGAGGGCGAACAGCAGCCCTGTCAGCGCCTCGATCAGCGGGTAGCGCAGGGAAATCGGCGCGGCACAGGCCTTGCAGCGTCCGCGCAGAACAAGCCAGCTGATGACCGGAATGTTCTCCAGCGCGGTGATCGGATGGCCGCACTTCGGGCAGCGCGAGCGCGGCCGGGCCAGCGAAAGCGGTTCGAGGGCCGGCGGAGCCTCACCCTTGAATTCGGCGCACTGCGCGGCCCAGTCGCGCTCCATCATGAGCGGCAGGCGGTGGATGACGACGTTGAGGAAGCTGCCGACCATCAGGCCGAGCAAGCCGGCGGCGAGGGCGAACACCGCCGGGTCGGCGAACTGCGCGATCATTCCGGCGAATCAGCCGACCACCGAACCGAGCTTGAAGATCGGCAGGTACATGGCGACCACCAGGCCGCCGATGAGGCCGCCGAGGAAGACCATGATCATCGGCTCCATCAGGCTGGACAGCGCTTCGACGGCCTCGTCGACTTCGGCTTCGTAAAAATCCGCGGTCTTGCCCAGCATCGAATCCAGCTGACCGGATTCTTCGCCGATGGCGACCATCTGGGTGACCATCGGCGGGAACAGCCCGGAATTTTCCATCGATACCGTCAAGCTGGAACCGGTGGACACCTCCGCCTGGATCTTCTTGGTTCCCATTTCGTAAACGTAGTTTCCGGCGGCTCCGCCGACGGAATCAAGCGCATCGACCAGCGGCACACCGGCGGCGAACATGGTGGACAGGGTTCGCGTCCAGCGTGCGATCGAGGACTTGGTCAGCATGTCGCCGAAAACCGGCAGCCTCAGCGCATATTTGTCCTTGGCGATCTGCAGGGCGCGCGAGCGCTTGAATGCCTGCGAAATTCCGACAAAGACCAGATAGATGCCGCCGAATATCAGGTACCAGTTGGCCGTGAAATAGTCGGAAATCGCGATCACGATCAGCGTCGGGGCTGGCAGTTCGCCGCCGAAACTGGCAAACACGCCCTTGAAGGCGGGTACCACGAAAATCATGATCACCGCGGTAATGATGAAGGCAATGATCAGGATGGCGATCGGATAAGTCAGGGCGCTCTTGATCTTAGACTTGATCGCCTGGATTTTTTCCTTGTACGTCGCCAGGCGATCGAGCAGGGTATCGAGAATACCCGCCTGCTCACCTGCCTCGACCAGGTTGCAGAAGAGGGCATCGAAATGCATCGGGTACTTGCGAAAGGCAGTCGCCAGGCTGGCGCCGGTTTCGACCTCGGATTTGATCGAAAACAGCAGTTTTGCCAGGGCCGGGTTGCTGGTTCCCTTTCCTACGATGTCGAAAGACTGCAGGAGGGGCACGCCGGATTTCACCATGGTGGCGAGTTGGCGCGAAAACAGCGTGATGTCCTTGTCCGTGACCGAACCGCCGCCGCCGATTTTCTGTTTCTTGAGCTTGGTGACCGTGAGCCCTTGCCGCCGCAGGGCGGCGCCGGCTGCCGCTTCGCTGGCTGCCTTTATCTCGCCGCGAATGACCTTGCCCTGCTTGTTCTTGCCTTCCCAGGAAAAATTGAACTCCTTCGGGCCTTCGGATTTGGGCTTGGTTTTGTCGTCTTTGCCTGCTGTGGCCATCAGCTTCTCCTGCTTCAATTTTCGTTTCGGCCGCAGCGTCTGGCGCCGGTAACGCCGACGACGGCCTCCACTCAACTCCCCGGGCGGATATTCTACGCCCTCACTATGCCGAGAGTATCACTCTCCGGCGGGACGGTGAAGCCGTACCATCTTGATTTTTCTGTCCTGTGTTTGCAGGATCGCCACACCACATTATTCCTGACCGACGGTCTGGCAGGGATGCCTTGCCTGCGGGGGTGCCCGCGGTTGAGTTGACCGGGGTATTGTCGGGTAAGGGGGCACACGGCTTTCAGGCGGCCATCCCCGGCAGACGCCTTCGCCGCGCCGCAATATCGAGAACACGCCCTAACGACCGAGGATGACCTCAAGCACGAAACGGCTGCCGACATAGGCCAGCATCAAGGCGGCAAATCCGGCCAGGGTCCAGCGCAGCGCGATGCGGCCGCGCCACCCGCGCAGATGACGACCCGTCAGCAGGGCCGAAAAAATAAGCCAGGAGAGGATGGCGAATATCGTCTTGTGGTTGAAGGTCAGGGCCTTGCCGAACAGGGTTTCGGAAAAGAACACGCCGGAGATCAGCGTCAGCGTCAACAGAATGAAGGCGACATGGATCAGGCGGAACAGCAGGGATTCCATGGTCAGAAGCGGCGGCAAACCCGCCAGCAGCGGCGAAATGCGTCCGCGATGCAGTCCCTTCTCTGCGGCGGCCATCAGCAGCGCATGCAGCGCGGCGAGGGTGAACATGCTGTAGGCCAGCATGGCCATCAGGAAGTGCATGCGAAATTCCGCGGAGCCGGCATTGGCCAGCACATGGGCCTGGGAAAACAGTGCCGGAAGAATCGCGGCCAGGGCCGCGGCCGGCAAACCGATGACCTGCAAACCCTCCATGCGGGCGTAGAAGCTTTCGATCCAGTAAAGCGCGATGGCCAGCCAGAGCATCACGGAAAGTGCGATGGCGAAGCTGAAACGCATGCTGTCGCCGTCGAATATCTCCATGCGCAGGCTGACGCCATGTGCCGCCAGCGCGACCAGTAGCAGGCCGCGCTCACCGAGCTCGAGCCCGCCGCTCGGTTGGTCGAGCAAGGGGCCGCGCCAGCGCGTGCGCCAAAGATGTACCGCCAGACCGGCATACAGGGCCGCGGCCAGCAGATGCATTAAGATTGCAGGCATTGGCGAAGTCTACACCAAGCCTTTCATCCCTTATTGCTCCCATCCATCCATGCTAGACAACCTTACCCAGCGCCTCGGCCGCGTCGTCAAGAACCTGCGCGGCCAGGCCCGACTGACCGAAGACAACATCTCGGACATGCTGCGCGAAGTGCGCATGGCCCTGCTCGAAGCCGACGTCGCCCTGCCGGTGGTCAAGGACTTCACCGCCCGCGTCAGGGAAAAGGCGCTCGGCCAGGAAGTCATCGGCTCGCTGACGCCGGGCCAGGCCTTGGTCGGCGTCGTCCATCGCGAGCTGACCGAACTGATGGGCGGCGCCAGTTCAGGCCTCAACCTCGCCACCCAGCCGCCGGCCGTGATCCTGATGTCCGGCCTGCAGGGCGCCGGCAAGACCACCACCACGGCCAAGCTCGGCAAATGGCTGAAGGAACGGCAGAAGAAGAAGGTGCTGACGGTGAGCTGCGACGTTTATCGTCCCGCCGCCATCGAGCAGTTGAAAGCCGTTTCGGCGCAGGCCGGGATCGACTTCTTCCCCTCGACCGGCGAACAGAAGCCGGCCGACATCGCTGCCGCGGCGCTCGACCACGCCAGGCGCCACTACTACGACGTGATCTTCGTCGATACCGCCGGCCGCCTCGCCATCGACGAAGCCATGATGGCCGAGATCAAGGACCTGCATGCGCGGCTGTTGCCGATCGAGACCCTGTTCGTGGTCGATGCCATGCTCGGCCAGGACGCGGTGAATACGGCGAAAGCCTTTAATGAAGCGCTGCCGCTGACCGGGGTGATCCTGACCAAGCTCGACGGCGATTCGCGCGGTGGCGCGGCGCTTTCGGTGCGCCACGTTACCGGTAAGCCGATCAAGTTCGCCGGCGTCGGCGAAAAACTGACCGGCCTTGAGGAGTTCCACCCCGAGCGCATGGCTTCGCGCATCCTCGGCATGGGCGACATCCTCGGCCTGGTCGAGGAAGCCCAGCGCGGCGTCGACCAGGAAAAGGCGCAGGAATTCGTCAAGAAGATGAAGTCGGGCAAGGGTTTCGATCTGCACGACTTCAAGGAGCAGATCGGCCAGATGAAGAACATGGGCGGCATGGCCGCAATGCTCGACAAGCTGCCGGCGCAGTTCGGCGCCCTGGCGCAGAAGGCCGGCGGCGGCATGGAAGACAAGACCGTGCGGCGCCTCGAAGGCATCATCAACTCGATGACGCCGGTAGAACGTAGCAAGCCCGAAATCATCAAAGCCAACCGCAAGCGCCGCATCGCCACCGGGGCGGGGGTATCGGTGCAGGAGGTCAACCGCCTGCTGAACCAGTTCGAGCAGACGCAGAAGATGATGAAGCAGTTCTCCAAGGGGGGGATGGCGAAGATGATGCGGGGCATGAAAGGGATACTGCCTGGCATGCGTTAGACGCATGCCAGGCAGCATCCCCTGCGGGGGAATTGACGGGCCCATCCGATGGGCCCATCCCCCAACCCCGTTCCACGGGAGGTTTTGCACAGCCTCCCGGCTATGGCGGCACGGAGCAGTGCTCCGTGCAACCCCGCCTTCGCCCCCAAGGGAAGGGGCGATTATCCGGTTGCTTGCCTGCGGCAAGCAAGAGTTTGACAACACTCTTGCCGTATCGCCAACGCCGACTTTTCTACTTTGTTCCGAGGTTGGCGCCGGCGCTACGGCGCAATTACTTGCGCCAGGCCCACTGTTTTTCCCAGGCCCCCCTCACCATGTTCGGATACTCCGGCTTGCCCAGGCTGCCGTTGTAGCGGCCGAGCGCGCGGTAGAGGTCGCCGTTTTCGATGTCGAGGTAGTGGCGCAGGATGGTGCAGCCGAAGCGCAGGTTGGTGCGCA
>CAZGQB010000089.1:0-7784 GCA_964527055.1 uncultured Sulfuritalea sp. | reverse complement strand
CCAGCATCATGGCGGCAAGATGCGCGCCGGCGGAATGGCCGGCCACCGCGATGCGGCGCCGATCGATGCCGAGTTCCGCTCCGTGGCGGTAGAGCCACGCCATGGCACGCAGCATCTGCCGCACCATCCCGGCGATCGGGGTGGCCGGGGCCAGGCCGTAGTTCGGCATGGCCACCGCGACGCCGGCCTTGACGAAGGTCGGCGCGAGGAAGGAAAAATCCTGCTTGTCCAGCGAACGCCAGTAACCGCCGTGAATGAAAACCAGCAGCGGCGCGTTCGGCACGGCGGCGGGATAGAAGTCGAGTGTTTCGGCGGGCGAGGAGCCGAAATGGCAGTCTGCTTCCCAGCGCAGCCCGTCGCGAGCGAGGCGCGAGTCGGCGCGCCACCGCTCGAAGATCTCCGGATGGTCCGGGATCGCGGCACGGGCGTTGTACTGATGGTCGAGTTCTTGTGGGGTCAGCATGCGTAAGCCTTGCCGATCCGCATTCCGGTCGGCTGCGCCATAGAATAGCCGTCCCGCGAACAAAATGGAAACGGCCGCAATGGACTACGCGATGCTCGGCAGCAGCGACCTTCGGGTTTCCCGGATCTGCCTTGGCACCATGACCTTCGGCACGCAGAACAGCGAGGCGGATGCCCATCGCCAGCTCGACGTTGCAGTGGCCCATGGCATCAACTTCATCGACACGGCGGAAATGTATTCCGTGCCGCCGAACGCCGAAAGCTATGGCAGGACCGAGACCTGCATCGGCAGCTGGCTGAAGCGCCAAGCGCGCGACAGGATCGTCCTCGCCACCAAGATTTCGGGGCCCGGGCGCAGCCTGAACTGGATCAGGAGCGGCGACCTCGCCTTCAACCGGAAGAACATCCGCGCCGCCATCGAAGGCTCGCTGGCGCGGCTGCAAACCGATTACGTGGACCTGTACCAGTTGCACTGGCCGGACCGCAACACGCCGATTTTCGGCCAGTATCGATTCGATCCCGGGAAGGAGCGCGACTTCGTGCCGCTGGAGGAAACCCTGGCGGCGCTGGCCGAACTGGTCAAGGAAGGGCGCGTGCGCCATGTCGGCCTGTCCAACGAGACGCCATGGGGCGTGATGGAGTTCCTGCATCAGGCGGAGAAGCACGGCTTGCCGCGCGTGGTTTCGGTACAGAATGCCTACAGCCTGCTGAACCGGACCTGGGAAATGGGCCTCGCGGAAATCGGCTTTCGCGAGAACGTCGGCCTGCTGGCCTATTCGCCCCTGGCGTTCGGCCTCCTGTCGGGCAAGTACCTGCGGAACGCCCATGCCGGCGGCCGGCTCAACCTGTTTCCGGGTTTTGGCCAGCGCTATGCGAAGCCCAATGTCGAGCCCGCCGTGGTCGCCTATATCGAACTGGCAAGCGCCAGCGGCCTGACACCGGTTGAACTCGCCCTGGGATTCGTCGCCAGCCGTCCCTTCGTGGCCAGCACCATCATCGGCGCCACGACCCTGGAGCAACTCGGCGAGGATATCGCCGCTTGCGCGGTATCGCTCGGGGATGAGCTATTGCAGCAGATCGAGGCGCTGCATCTGCATTACAGCAATCCGGCGCCTTAGGGCACGGCAGCGAGTTACTTCTTCGCCGCCACCCTGGTCGCACTGGCCTTGAGGACCGCCAGCAGGTCGTACAGCTGGTTGCGCTGTTTCTCGTCCATTCCGGCGAACAGCTGAACTACCCAAGTCTCGTGGGCCTCGGCCATCTTGCGGAAGCTGCGGCGCCCTTCCGGGGTCAGCTTGACGATGTAGGCGCGGCGGTCATTCGGGCTGTCTTCGCGCACCACCAGCTTCTCGGCAACCAGTTGGTCGGTGATGCCGGTGACGTTGCCGCCGGTCACCATCATGCGCTTGGACAGCTCGCCCATCTTGAGGCCATGCGGGGATCGCTCCAGCTGGGCCATAAGATCGAAGCGCGGCAGCGTGATGTCGAACTCGGCACGCAGGCGCGAGCGGATGTGGTTCTCGATCAGGTTGGTGCAGGCCAGCGTGCGCAGCCATAGCCGCAAATCGGGCTCATGCTCCGAGGTGGCGCGGGTTTCGGTATCGGTGGCGGCGGATTTTTTTGACATCGGTATATGGCGCTGGAATGCGCTGCCCGGTTGATATATCGATGTCTAAAGTATCAAAAGCAGGCGGTTTCCGCAACCGGTATCCGCTCCGGTGCCGGCGCCGGACCCGAAAGATCAGGCGAAATCCGGGTTGATCACCGCGCGCAGCACGGTTTGTGTCGCGCCGTCGCGTTCCCTGCCGGCAAACCACCAGACGCCGCCTTTCTTCACGGCCCAGTCGGCCTCCTCGCCGGCAAGCAGCAGCGCGGCGACTCGTCCCAGGGTGGGCTGGTGGCCGACGATCAGTACCGTGCCATCGCGGTCCGGCCAGCCGGCGGCTTTCAGCAGGTCGCCGGCGGAGGCTCCGGTGCCGACGCGCGGCTCGATCTCGTAAGGCAGTTCCAGCGCGTGGGCCGTTTGCTGGGTGCGCTCGGCCGGGCTGACGAGAACCGTCCGCTTGCGCGGCAGGTTCCGCTGCAGCCAGAGCGCGATTTTCTTCGCCTGCTTTTCTCCGCGGGCGGTAAGGCGCCGTTTGCCGTCGGGCAGGCTGCCATCGCCTTCTTCGGCTTCGGCGTGGCGCCAGAGAATCAATTCCATGGTTGTGTCTCCAGTCTGCGGCGGATCATGCCGTCCTTTTGTTGCTAATCCGTTACGTGGCCGCAAGCGGCGGCAGCCGCAGCCGGGTCAGGCGGCCGAGTTCGGGCGCGATGCTTTCGAGCAGGGCCGCGTAACGTGGTCCGTGCCAGCCGCCGATCAGCGTGACGGCCTCGCGCAGGCGGGGATCGTCTCCCGCGCAATCCATCAGCAGGGCGCCGGCATTGGCCAGGTCGTTGAGCTGGCCCAGCGTGTCCTGGATCGCGGCAAGCCGCTGCAATGCCGGCGCGAAGGCGCGTTCGCGAGCCAGCGGCGCGAAGAATTCCAGCGCATAGCGCAGGCGCTTGACGCCGATGCGCAGGGCATGCAGCGTGGCCGGCTGCTCGAGCCTCGCCGCCGCCGCCAGCCTGCGCAGTTTCTTGCGCAGGCGCCGCAACCTTCCGGTGGCGAAGCCTTGCAGGGGTATCACGGCGCCGGTGGCAGCTGCCGGTTCCGGGTGCAGTGATTCGAGCGCGGCCAGCAGCGTGCGGCCATAGTCGGGCGCCGCAAGCAGTGCCAGCGCCTCCGCGCGCGCGGCATAGCGGCGGTTGGTGATGTCGCTGGCGAGGGCAGGCAGCCGCGGCTCGTTCGGCAGTGCGGATAACACCGGGTTGGTGATTTCGGTCAGCAGCACGTCGAGGTCGCGCGCGCGGCCGAGCTGCGTCATCAGTGCGGCGAGCGGCAGGCGCAGGGAGTCGGCAAGGCCGTCCCGCAGGACGGGCGCAAACAGCCGCAAGGCCGCGCGCAGCCTGCGCGTGGCGACGCGCATCTGGTGGATGTATTCCGGATCGTCGCTGGTCAGCGCGCCGTGATGGTTCTGCTGCAGGTGTTCGAGGCAGGACAGGGCGATCCGGCGAAAGGCATCGCCGGGCGGCATCTCTGCGGACAAGCCAACGGCCTCGGCCTTGAACGGCGCTGGCGGCGTACCGGCATGCAGGCGATAGCCGCGCTCGGCCTTGGACAATACCGCGGGTGTCAGAGCCGCGCGCAGGGCGAGTCGCGTGGCTATCGCAAAGATGGCATGCACCGGCGCCCCGGCAAGTTCCAGTTCCACCTCGGAAATCGCTTCGCGGCGGCCGTCGGCGACGATCCAGCCGCGATCCAGCGTCAATAGCACCCTGCCCGGGGCGGCCGCAAACTCCCAGGTAATGCGGCGGAAACGTGTTTCGCAGATGGGCACGATGCGCGCCAGCAGCTTCGGCCGCTGCAGCCATTCGCGCACCGCTGGCTGTTCGATCGCGGAAAAATCGAAGTGCCCGGTGTAGGGAGTTTCCCACTCGGGCCGGCTCGACAGGCCGGCGGCCGACGCGCCGGCCAGCTTGACGGTCTGCAGCCAGAGTCGTCCCTTGCGGCGCAGGCGCAAAGCGATGCCGCGGCGACGCAGGGACAGGTCTTCGGTGTCGTAATAGATGTTGTCGAGGTTCTCGACATGGCGCCGCAGTGCCTGCTTCAGCAGCGGGTGCCGCAGGAAGCGCGCCTGATGCTCTTCCGCCAGGGCCAGCTTGAGTTCGACTTCTTCAGCCATGTGTCTTTCGCTCACTCATAGCGCAATGCTTCGATGGGCAACAGGCGCGAAGCCTTTCTTGCGGGATAGTAGCCAAAAAACACGCCGATCGCGCCGGCAAATCCCGCGGCGAGCACGATCGAACCGCCCGACAGCTCGGTGCGCCAGCCCGCCAGCTCCGCGATCGCCATGGCGCCGCCGACGCCGAGCAGGATGCCGATGGCGCCGCCGATCAGGGAGAGCGTGACCGCCTCGACCAGGAACTGGGTCAGGATGTCCCGCGCACGGGCGCCGACGGCCATGCGCAGCCCGATCTCGCGCGTGCGCTCGGTCACCGAGACCAGCATGATGTTCATGATGCCGATGCCGCCCACCAGCAGCGACACGGAGGCGACTGCCGCGAGCAGCAGCGACATCACCTTCGAGGAGGCTTCCTGGGCCTGGAGTATTTCGGACAGGTTGCGCACGAAAAAGTCGTCGTCCTGCCCAGGTTGCAGGCGATGGCGCTGGCGCAGCAGCTCGCGCATGCGCTGGTCGGCCTGGTTCATTTCGGCGCCTTCGCGTACCTTGACCATGATCGAGGATACGCTGCGCGACTTGGCCTGCGCCGCGCCGAGGATGCGTTTCCGGGCGGTGGAGATCGGCATCAGCAGGATGTCGTCCTGGTCCTGGCCGGTCATGCTCTGCCCCTTGCGCTCGAGCACGCCAACGATGGTCAGCGGCACCTTGCGCACGCGGATCACCTGGTCGATCGGGCTGGCATCGCCGAACAGGTTCTTTGCCACGGTTTGCCCGATCAGGGCGACCTTGCCGGCACCGCTCATTTCGGCCGGTTCGAAGCCACGGCCCTCGACGATGGACCATTCGCGCACTTCGAGGTATTCGGGTGTTATGCCGTAGAAGACCGACGACCAGTTGGTGTTGCCATACACTGCCTGCCCGGTGCCGCGCAGGGTGGGGGCGGCAGCCTGGACTTCCTCGATTTCGCGGCCGATGGCGTAGGCATCGTCCTCGAAGATGGTCGGGCCGGAGCCGATGCCGCCACGCGCGCCGCCGGAGGTCATGGAGCCCGACAACACCATGATGATGTTGGAGCCGAGGCTGCGGATCTGGTCCTCGACGCGCGCCTGCGCCCCGCCGCCCACCGCGATCATGATGATGACGGCGGCGACGCCGATGATGATGCCGAGCATGGTCAGCCCCGAGCGCATCTTGTTTACGCGCAGCGCGAGCAGGGCGATGCGCAGCGTCGCGGCGAAGTTCATGCTAGCAGCGCCGCGGCGTCGCTGGGAGTGTTGGCATGGTCGTGGATGACCTTGCCGTCGCGAAAGCCGATGATGCGCCCGGCGAAATTGGCGACATCGTGTTCGTGGGTCACCACGACGATGGTGATGCCCTCGCGGTTAAGCTGCTGCAGGAGGGCCATGATCTCGACGCTGGTGTGCGAATCCAGCGCACCGGTGGGTTCGTCGGCGAGCACCAGCTGCGGATCATTGACCAGCGCGCGGGCAATCGCCACGCGCTGCTGCTGTCCGCCCGAGAGTTGCGCCGGGTGGTGGTCCATGCGTTCTGCGAGGCCGACCTGGGCCAGGCATTTCGCGGCATGTTCCCCGCGCTGCGACGGCGGCATCGCGCCGTAGAGCAGGGGCAGGGCGACATTGTCCAGGGCCGAGGTGCGTGCCAGCAGGTTGAAATGCTGGAAGACGAAGCCGAGCTTGCGATTGCGTACGCGTGCCAGTTCGTCGCCGGACAGCTGCGAGACTTCCTCGCCGTCCAGCCAATAGCGTCCGCCGCTGGGGTGATCGAGGCAGCCCAGCAGATTCATGAAGGTCGACTTGCCGGAACCCGACGGGCCCATGACCGCGACGAACTCGCCGGCCGCGATGTCGAGACTGACGCCGCACAGGGCCGGTACCACGTTGCTGCCCATGAAATAATCCTTGGCCAGCTGCTCGACCCGGATCAGGGGAGTGCCCATGCGGTATCTATCAGAATAGCCGCGGGCCGGGCATGCCGGGAGGCTTCGCGGCGGTCTGTTGGCCGGCGATGACCTCCTGTCCATCCCGGATGTCGCCGGACACGATTTCGGTCATGCTGCCGTCGGTGAGACCGAGGCGCACGTCGACGGCCTTTGCCTTGCCGTCATCGCCGACGATCCAGACCCGGCCGTTGCCCGAGATGCCGGCCCCACCGCCACCACCACCACCGCCGCTACGGCCCGCCCCAGCGTCTTTCGGTGCAGCCGCTGCAGAAGTCGGCGCCGGCGACACGGCGGCTGCGGACTTCTTTTCGTCGCCGCCGTCCGTCGGACGGAAACGCAATGCGGCATTCGGCACCTTGAGCACCTCGTCCTTCTGCGCGGTGATGATGCGCACGTTGGCCGTCATTCCCGGCAGCAGGCCGAGATCGGGATTGGCCGCCGAGATGACCACGGTGTAGGTCACGACATTGGAAACCACGGTGGCGGCCTTGCGCACCTGGCGCACCTCGCCTTCGAAGCGGCGCCCGGCAAAGGCATCCACCGTGAAACTGGCGGTTTGCCCGAGGCGGATGCGACCGACGTCGGCCTCGTCGATCGAGGTTTCCACCTGCATGTCGGTCAGGTTCCTGGCGATGACGAACAGTTCGGGCGCCTGCAGGCTGGCGGCCACCGTCTGCCCCGGTTCGATGCTGCGCTTGACCACGATGCCATCCACCGGCGATTTGATCGAGGTGCGTTCGAGGTCGACCCGGGCGGCGGCAAGCTGCGCTTCGCGCTGGCGGACGATGGCTTCGCCGTTCTTCACCTGCGCCTCGGCCGAGGCGAGCGCGGCACGGGCGGCGTCGAGGGTGTTCTGCGCGGTGTCGCGCTCGGCCGGCGAGATGAAGTTCTTTTCCACCAGCGTCTTCTTGCGCTCATAGTCGCGCTGGGCATTGGTCAGATTGGCCCGGGCGCGGGACACCTCCGCCTGCTGCACACCCTGCGCGGCGCGCGCGGCGTCGACATCCGCTTCCGCCTGGCGCACGCGGTGCTGGTAGGTTTCCGGGTCCAGTCGTGCAATCAACTGGCCGGATTCAACCGGTGAGTTGAAGTCGACCAGGATTTCCTTGATCTGTCCCGAGACTTGCGACCCGACCTGCACCGAGACCACGGGGTTGAGGGTGCCGGTGGCGGCGACGGCGGCCGTGAGCGGACCGGTCTCGGCCCTGGACAGCCTGTATTTCGGGGCATCGCCGGTGCCATCCCATGATTTCCACACGCCGAACCCGCCGGCGACGGCGATTGCCGCCAGGCTCACGATGAGCGAACGCTTGTTCATGGGTCGATTCTAGCCGACGCTGGCCTGGCACCTGCGCGGCTACTTGCAAGCAAATGTTGCCCGTGCCCGCCGGGCGGCACGGCCGGCATGGCGGGAAGCGTGTCTTGCGCAACGTCGGCAATCATGTGGAAGTCGATCCGAAGGCGAAGATCGTCGTCGTCACACACGCCGAGGGCGTGGATCTCCTGATGGAAGGCGCAAGAACAAGACTCAGCCTGTCGCCAAGCCGGTATTCCCCTTCATGCCGACCAGCTTCGGCTGGTTGAGCTTGCGCGGCGTG
>CAZGQB010000088.1:0-7812 GCA_964527055.1 uncultured Sulfuritalea sp. | reverse complement strand
GCAACTCGATTCGCATATCGGCGGCAGGCAGGTAAGGCGCGGCCTTGTCGGGCCATTCGACCAGACAAATCCCGCTTCCTGAAAAATATTCGTCGAGCCCCGCATCGAGATATTCTTCCGCCTGATTGAATCTATAGAAATCAAAGTGATAGAAGTGTAATCCAGAAACCACGTGAACTTCAACCAGAGTATAAGTGGGGCTTTTGACCGCTTCTTTCACGCCGGCGGCGCGCAACAGGCCGCGCACCAGCGTGGTCTTGCCGGCGCCGAGGTCACCTTCGAGCCAGACCACCATGCCGGGAGTCAGCTGCGCGGCCAAAGCGGCGCCCAGCGCCAGCGTGGCTGCTTCGTCGGGCAGGGCTAACGTAAGATGGTCGGCATGCATGAGGTCAATCAAGATCCGGCGGTACTGAAGGACAGCATACGGCGCTGGGGCATGGAACTCGGCTTCGATGCGGTCGGCTTTTCCGGCATCGGGATCCCCGACGCCGAACGGAACCTGGCCGCCTGGCTCGCCGCCGGCTGCCATGGCGAAATGGATTATATGGCGGCGCACACGAGCGCCCGCGGGAACAAGCGCGCATTGCCGGAGGAACTGGTGCCGGGCACGCGCAGCATCATCACCGCGCGCATGAATTACCGTCCTGCCGCCGCCGACTTTTCCGGACTGCCGGACGAGGGCACGCGCGCCTGCATTTCGCGCTACGCCCTGGGCCGCGACTATCACAAGCTGCTACGCGGCCGCCTGCAGCGGCTCGCCGACCGCATCAGCGCGGAGATCGGCGAATTCGCCTACCGGGCGTTCACCGATTCGGCGCCGGTCATGGAGGTCGGCCTGGCGCAGAACGGCGGCCTGGGCTGGCGCGGCAAGCACACGCTGCTGCTCGATCGCGAGGCGGGCTCGTACTTCTTTCTCGGCGAGCTATTCACCGACCTCGCCCTGCCGCCCGATGCGCCGGTCACCGACCATTGCGGCACCTGCAGCGCCTGCCTCGATGCCTGCCCGACGCGCGCCATCGTCGCGCCCTGGCGGCTCGATGCGCGCCTGTGCATTTCCTACCTGACCATCGAACTCAAGGGCAGCATCCCCGAGCCCCTGCGACCCCAGCTCGGCAACCGCATCTACGGCTGCGACGACTGCCAGCTGGCCTGTCCGTGGAACCGCGCCGCGCCGCTGACGCGCGAACCCGACTTCGCCCCGCGTCACGGTCTCGACCGCGCCACGCTGGTCGAACTCTTCGCCTGGGAGGAAGATGAATTCAACGTGAAGCTGGCCGGATCGCCGATCCGCCGCATCGGCTACGAGCGCTGGCTGCGCAACATCGCGGTGGCGCTGGGCAACGCAAAGAGCGGCGACGAGGTGCTGGGCGCGCTGCGCTCGCGTGCCGGCCATCCGTCGGAAATGGTGCGCGAACACGTGCACTGGGCGCTGCGGCGCCACGGCGCAGAATCCTAGCCGCGCGCCACCGGTCGCGCCGGATCGGCGCACCACTCGCTCCACGAGCCGGGATAGAGCTTCGATCCGGGCAGGCCGGCCAGTTCCATGGCCAGCAGGTTGTGGCAGGCAGTGACACCGGAACCGCACTGCTGCACCACCTGCGTCGCCGGCCGGCCGCCGAGCAGCGCGGTGAATTCGGCACGCAGTTCAGCCGGCGGCTTGAAGAAGCAGCCGTCATCATCGAGGTTGTCGAAATAGAAGCGGTTCAGCGCACCGGGGATGTGGCCGCCGACCGGATCGAGAGTCTCGTTCTCGCCGCGGAAACGTTCCGCGCTGCGCGCATCGAGTATCAGCATGCGCTCCGAGCCAAGGTCGGCGAGAACGCGGCCGACGTCCACCGCCACGTCCTGCGGACGGGCAACGAACCGGCGCGGGGCGACGACCGGCGCCTGCTCTTCCAGCGCCCGCTTGCTGCGCTTCCATCCGGCCAGGCCGCCGTCCAGCACCGCGACCCGCTCATGCCCGAGCCAGCGCAGCAGCCACCACAGGCGCGACGCAAAAATGCCACCTTCATTGTCGTAGGCGACCACCTGCGTCGACGCATCGACACCGCACTCCGACATGCGCCGGGCGAAAGCGTCGATCGCGGGCAGCGGATGGCGGCCGTTGCCACCGGTCGTGGCACCGGAAAGATCCTCGTCAAGGTGGAGCAACAAAGCCCCGGGGATATGGCCGCGGGCATAGGCCTGGCGGCCGTATTCCGTGTTCTTCAGGTCGTGGCGGCAGTCGAAGACCCGCCATTCGGGATGCGCGGCGAGTTCCTCAACGGTCACCAGCAGGGTCATTCCCGGACTGCTCATGCGCCGGCTTCCGCCAGCCAGGCACGCGCTTCGGCCTCGTCGTCGAACACGGTCAGGTCGGCATTGACGAACAACTGCTCCAGCCACGCGCTCCAGGCCACCCACTGGCTGTCGGTGATCACCGCGATGCGCCGGAAGTCGCCGGCATGCTGTCGCGAAAAGCGGATCTCTTCCCAGGCCACATCGAGGGTGAAATCCGCCATCTGGCGCAGATCCACCAGCAAATCCACCGGCCCGGAGAACTTGATTTCGTGGAGGACCAGTTCCTCGAATTCCCTGAAGTCGGCCAGGGTGAATTCGCCGAACACGGCGAATTCGACCAGATGGTCCTGATGTTGTGTGGTGATCATATTGGGCTTCCTTGGCCGGGAGAATAATCAGCGCCAGCTGAAAGCATAATCATAAGCCCGCGGGAAATTTGCTGCGAGAACATTAGGGCGCAAACGCCGCAATATCCCGCCGGGGGATACCGTCCCCGCGTTCCGCGGGGACATAAAGCAAAGGGCCCGCAAGCGGGCCCCTTCAGGCGGATGACCGATGCGCTTACTTCTTGGCTTTCTTGCCGGAAACAGCCTGCTTGAAACCGGCACCGGCACTGAACTTCGGCACGGTGGTGGCAGCAATCTTGATCGCCGCGCCGGTTTTCGGATTCTTGCCGGTGCGCGCCGCGCGCTTGGCCGACTTGAAGGTGCCGAAACCGACCAGCGTGACATTGTCCCCTTTCGATACCGCCTTGACGATTGCGGCCATGGCTCCGTCGAGCGCCTTGGCGGCAGCTGCCTTGCTGATGTCTGCAGCCTTGGCGGCAATTTCAATCAGTTCTGCTTTGTTCATGCTTAAAAATCCTCCTTGAAATTTGCGGGCATCCCACCCGAAAAATTATTCTAAACCCGATCCCGCGGGCGCAGGCAAGGAATTTATGCAGCCGACGCCTCATGTGTTGCGATGACGCCGCCGCCGAGGCACACACGCGATTCGTAGATCACGACCGATTGTCCCGGCGTCACCGCCCATTGCGGCGCAGCAAAGACAACTTCGCATTCGTCGGCGGAAATGCGCTCGATCTGGCAGGCCGCGTCCGGCTGGCGGTAACGCGTCTTGGCCGCGTACACCCAGTGTGTGTGCGGCGCATCGCCGGCGATCCACGAAAGATCCTTGGCCACCAGGCTTGCCGAGAGCAGGGCGGGATGGTCGTGCCCTTGCACCACCCACAGGACATTCTTCTCCATGTCCTTGCCGGTAACGAACCAGGGCTCGTCCGGCGCGCCCCTGACGCCACCGATGCCGAGGCCTTCCCGCTGGCCGAGGGTGTAGTACATCAGGCCCTCGTGCCGGCCGACGACGCGATCGCTGCCGAGCACGCGGATTTCCCCCGGCTGCTTCGGCAGGTAGCGGGCGAGGAACTCGCGGAACGGACGTTCGCCGATGAAGCAGATCCCGGTCGAGTCCTTGCGCGCGTGGTTCGGCAGTCCGGCCTCGGCGGCGATGCGCCGCACGTCGCGCTTGTAGAGGTGGCCGACCGGGAACAGGGTCTTGGCCAGCTGCGCCTGGTTCAGGCGGTGCAGGAAATAGCTCTGGTCCTTGGTGCCGTCCTCGGCCTTGAGCAACTGCCACTTGCCGAGAAACTCGCGCACCTGGGCATAGTGCCCGGTCGCTATCTTCTCGGCCCCGAGCGCCAGTGCGTGATCGAGGAAGGCCTTGAACTTGATTTCGGAATTGCACAGCACGTCGGGATTCGGCGTACGGCCGGACTGGTACTCGCGCAGGAAATCGGCGAACACCCGCTCGCGGTACTCGGCCGAAAAATTCACGGCCTGGAAATCGATGCCGATCACGTCTGCCGCGGCGGCGGCATCAACCAGATCCTGGCGCGAGGAACAGTACTCATCGCTGTCATCGTCCTCCCAGTTTTTCATGAACAGGCCGATGACTTCATAACCGTCGCGCTTGAGAAGCAGCGCCGCTACCGAGGAATCGACGCCGCCGGACAGGCCGACAATGATTTTTCCCCTGGACATGACGCTCAGTCGTAGTGGCGCAGCAGGTCGAGCGGAAACCGCCGCCCCGCAAGATGGTCGTCAATGCATTGCGTGACCAGCGGGCTGCGGTGGCGGTCCGCGCAGGAGCGAATTTCGTCAGGCGTCATCCATACCGCACGCAGGATGCCGGCATCGAGCCGGCGCGCCGTATCGCAGGCGCCGACTTTTCCGGCAAAGGCAAAGCGCAGGTAGGTGATGTCGCCCTGGGGCCGCGGCCACTGGTAAATGCCGACCAGTTCCGTCGGCGCAAATGTGTAGGCGGTCTCTTCGAGCGCCTCGCGGGCGCAGGCGGCGACCAGCGATTCGCCTTCGTCAAGGTGGCCGGCGGGCTGGTTGAAGCGCAGACCGTCCTCGGTTTCCTCCTCGACCAGCAAAAAGCGGCCGTCGCGTTCGATGATCGCCGCCACGGTAACATTGGGTTTCCAGACACGATTCATGGCCGCATTTTAGCGCCCCTGCTAAAATTCCACTTTCAACCAACGCAATGCTGGAGATCCCCATGTCCATGGCCGACCGTGACGGCTTCATCTGGTACGACGGCAAGCTCGTGCCCTGGCGCGATGCCACCACCCACGTGCTGACGCACTCGCTGCACTACGGCCTCGCCGTATTCGAAGGCGTGCGTGCCTACAAGACCGTCTCCGGAACCGCCATCTTCCGCCTCAAGGAGCACACCGACCGGCTGTTCAATTCGGCGCACATCTACCGCATGCCGATGCCTTACGACAAGGCGACGCTGATGGCGGCGCACCTCGAAGTGGTGCGCGCCAACAAGCTCGAATCCTGCTACCTGCGCCCGATCGCCTTCTACGGCTCCGAGAAGATGGGCGTCAGCCCGCGCGGCGCGGCGACGCATGTCTCGATCGCGGCCTGGCCCTGGGGCGCCTACCTCGGCGAGGAAGGCATGGAGAAGGGCATCCGCGTCAAGACCTCGAGCTTCACCCGGCACCACGTGAATGTCTCGATGTGTCGCGCCAAGTACGCCGGCACCTACGCCAATTCGATCCTGGCCAACATGGAAGCCACCGACGACGGCTACGACGAGGCTCTGCTGCTCGACGTGGACGGCTTCGTCGCCGAGGGCGCGGGCGAGAACCTGTTCGTCATCAAGGACGGCCAGATCTACGAGCCGGAGATCGCCTCGGCCCTGGTCGGCATCACGCGCGCCACAGTGCACACGCTGGCGAAGGAACTCGGCTACAGCGTGATTTCCAAGCGCCTCACGCGCGATGATATCTACATCGCCGACGAGGCCTTCTTCACCGGCACGGCCGCCGAGGTCACGCCGATCCGCGAACTCGACAATCGCACCATCGGCGCCGGCAGCCGCGGCCCGATCACGGCCAGGATACAGGGCCTGTTCTTCGACGTGGTCAACGGCAAGGTGCCGGCCCACGCCGACTGGCTTTCCTACATCTGACAGACCGCAAGAGGTTGAACATGTCCACTCTCGACGAATCCCAGCGCCAGGTCGCCGTTACCGCACACGACCTGCCGCTCGCCTGCCCCCGTCCCGGCGCCCCGCTTTGGGCCCGCCATCCGCGCGTCTTCATTGACCTGCTGAAAAGCACCACCGGCGAGGCAGCCTGCCCCTATTGCGGCACGGTGTATCGCTTCACCGGCGAGCGCCCCAAGGGACACCATTAAGAAGCCTCGGCGCAAGACCTGAGCACCCCGCAATGAAGATCCTTGTCGTCGCTCCGTCCTGGATCGGCGACACGATCCTCGCCCAGCCGCTGCTCACGCTGCTCCGGCAGCACCACCCGGCCGCGCGCATCGAGGTGCTGGCGGCGAACTGGTCGGCGCCGCTGCTGGCGCGCATGGCCGAGGTCGATGCGGTGATCGCCAATCCCTTCCGCCACGGCGAATTCGGCTTCACCGCGCGCCGCACTCTCGGTCGCCGTCTCGCCGCCGCCGTCCCAGGGGATACCGCTTCGCATAACTTTTCGCACGCCTACGTCCTGCCCAACTCGTGGAAGTCGGCGCTGGTCCCCTTCTTCGCCCGGATTCCCCGCCGCGTCGGCTACCTGGGCGAAAGCCGCTACCTGCTGCTCAACGAGCGCCACCGGCTCGATGCCGCGCGCCATCCGCAGCTGGTGCAACGCTATGCCGCGCTGGCCGGACCGCTGCCCGCCGCCTTGCCGCAACCGCGGCTGAATTCTTCGCCGGAGCAGCAGCGCGCCGCGCGCCATGCGCTGGGCCTGCCGCTCGATGCCGCCCCGGTGGTTTTCTGCCCCGGCGCCGAATACGGTCCGGCCAAGCGCTGGCCGGCGCGGCATTTCGCCGAACTGGCGCGGCTCATTGCGACATCACAGAATCCGGTCTGGCTGATCGGCTCGGACAAGGACGCCGCGGTCGGCGATGAAATCGCCGCCGCGGCGGGCGGCGCGGCGCTCAACCTGTGCGGACGCAGCACGCTGGAACAGGCCATCGACCTGATCGCCGCCGCGCGCTTTGTCGTCAGCAACGACTCCGGCCTGATGCATGTCGCCGCAGCGCTGGAGCGCCCGCTGGTGGCGCTCTACGGTTCCTCGTCGCCGGGCTACACGCCGCCGCTGTCGGCGCAGGCGACCATCGTTTCGAGAAACCTGTCCTGCAGCCCGTGCTTCAAGCGCGAATGTCCGCTCGGGCATTTCGATTGCCTGAACGGCATCACGCCGCTGCAGGTGGCGCAGAGCGTGCAGCAGCGGAGCTGACCGTGCCCGGCCAGAAGATATTTGCCAGCCCGCAGGATGTCGAAGCGGCCTTCTACGAAGCGCTCGAGCGCGCCGACATCGACGCCATGATGGCGGTATGGGCCGAAGACGAGGACGTGGTCTGCGTGCATCCGGGCGGGCCGCGCCTGGTCGGCTACACCATGGTTCGCGACGCCTGGCAGCGCATCTTCGGCAATGGCAGAAAGCTGCAGGTGCGCCTTTCGCAGCAGAAGACGGTGACCACCCCGTTCGCCGTGGTCAGCACGCTGCTGGAACACATTACCAGCCTGGGCGACGGCAATCTCAGCGCGCCCGTGGCGGCGACCAACATTTATGTGCGCGGTCCGCTGGGCTGGCGCATGGTCGCCCACCACGCCTCGCCGGTACCGCCCGACAGCGTCGGCGAGGCGCCGCGCATACTGCACTGACCTGCCGTGAATCCCGCCGCGCCTGACCTGCCCTACCGCGCGCCGGGCTGGCTGCCCGGCGGCCATGCGCAGACCATCTGGCCGCTGCTGATCAAGGGCCCGCTGCCGCGCTACCGGCGCGAACGCTGGGACACGCCGGACGGCGATTTCATCGATCTCGACTGGGTCGATGCCACCGGCGCGAGCCCCTGCGTCGTGCTGTTCCACGGCCTGGAAGGCAGCTCGCGCAGCCACTACGCGCGCCGGTTGATGCACGCGGTGCAGCGGCGCGGCTGGCATGGCGTAGTGGTGCATTTCCGCGGCTGCTCGGGCGAACCCAACCGCCTGCCGCGCGCCTACCATTCCGGCGAC
>CAZGQB010000087.1:0-7991 GCA_964527055.1 uncultured Sulfuritalea sp. | reverse complement strand
GCATCGGGCAGCAGCAGGCCGATCACCATGCGCAGCAGCGTGGTCTTGCCGCTGCCCGAGCCGCCGACCAGGGAAACCATTTCGCTGCGCTCGATGTCGAGGTTGAGCCCCTTGTGGATCCACACCTCGCCGAAGCGGGTGGAGAGGTCGCGGATTCGGATGACCGGGTCATTCATGCGGTGATCGCTTATCCGGGAAGACCGATGCCGCGCGTGGCAATGGCGAAGATCGAATCGAGGATGATCACCACCGTGATCGCCGTAACCACCGCTGCCGTGGTGTTGCTCGACAGGCTTTCGGTATTGGGCCGCACGCGCAGGCCGAAGTGGCAGGCCACCAGGGCGACGAACATGCCGAATACCGCGCCCTTGGCCAGGCCGATCCAGAGGTTGGCGGCGGGCACCACGCGCGGCAGGGTCTGGAAAAAGAAACCGAAGGAAATGTCGAGCTGCATCTGCGCCGAAACCATGCCGCCGACCAGCGCGATCGCCGTAGCCCACAGCGTCAGCAGCGGCATGGCGATGGTCAGCGCCACCACCTTGGGGAATATCAGGCGCAGCCCGCGCGGCACGCCCATGGTCGCCAGGGCGTCGATCTCCTCGGTGACGCGCATCACGCCTAGCTGTGCCGTCATGGCCGAGCCGGAGCGTCCCGCCACCAGGATGGCGACCAGCACCGGCCCCAGCTCGCGCACGATGCCGAGGCCGATGATATTGACGATGAAGATGTCGGCGCCGAACTGCTTGAGCTGCAAGGCGGACAAATAGGAAAGCACGACCCCGATCAGAAACCCGACCAGCGCCGTGACGGGCATCGCGCGCACCCCGCTTTTGTAGAGGTTGGCCGAAATCTCCCGCTTCGGCAGGTCGGCCGGGAAGCGGATCACGTAAACCAGATTCAGGACGAACTGACCGATCAGTCCGACGAAATCTGCCAGGTGGCGCCCGACGCCGATCGTCGAACTGCCGACCACGATCACCCCTTGCAGGGGCGAGACCGGGACAACCGCCGGCCGCGGTTCGTGGTCGGCGGTCTGGATGCGTTCGAAAACCCGCCAGTGTTCCGGCTTGATCTCCAATTGCACGGGCATGGACCGCCCCCAGGCACGCCACAACAGCATGGCGCCGGCACTGTCGATGGCTTCCAGGTTCATGCAGTCCCAGCGGGCCTCGGCTGCCGCCGCACGGGCCAGCTCCGCGGACAAATCGGCCACCCGCAGCGATGTGGTGGCGAGTGTCCAGCGGCCGGCGACCCGCACATGCTGTCCGCCGTCGCGAACGGTCATTTCAAGGTGAGCGGAAGACATCGGGCGGGTGCGTGCGCTCGCGGGGTGGGAAGGCGCCGATTATAACCATGTGGCATCGCCCGGCCGATCACGGCAGGCGATCGATCCGCAGGTCGCCGCCGATGCCGGCCCACTGCTGTGCCTCGTCCGCGAGGGCGGCCGTGGTCAGCGGCAGGACGTTCAATCCATCGGCGCCCAGGCTGAGGTGGAAACCGTTGCGGGTGAAGCCGGCGGAAAGCGGCGGCAAGGGCTGGTCGTCGCGCGCACGGTGCAGCAGGACAGCGGTGCGCAGGCAGAAGATCAGTGTCCATTCCGGCGCCTCACCGCGCAACGGCTGGGCGCGCTCGAGCTTGCCGCGATGCGCGAGCACGAGCCGCGCCAGGCGCCCCTGGTCGCGCCTGGAAAATCCCGGCATGTCGGCATTGGCGAGGATGTAAGCGCTGTGCTTGTGGTAGCTCGAGTGCGCCACGGATATTCCGACTTCATGCAGGCAGGCCGCCCAGACCAGGAACAGGGAATCCGGATGGTCCGCCACCCGACTGGTCGGCACCATTTGATGGAGCAGTGCGAGAGCGGTTTTCGCTACGCGCGAGGCCTGGCGCTGGTCCACCTCGTAGCGCTGCATGAAGCGGGTCACCGTGGCTTCGCGCAGGTCCTCGTGGTGATAGCGGCCGAGTTGATCGTAGAGTACGCCGAGCCGCAGCGCACCTTCCGAAAACATCATGCGCTCCAGCCCGAACTCCTTGAAGATCGCCGACATGATGGCGAGCCCTCCCGGCAGCACCGGAATCCGGTCCGCGCGCAAACCCTCGAGTTTCATGCGCGACGCTTCTCCGGCATGGATCAGTTCGCTGCGCAGTTTTTCGATTCCATCGCGCGTCAGGCCGTGATCGGACCAGCCATTCATTTCCAGAAGGTCGACGATGGCCTTGGCCGTGCCGGAGGAACCGATGGCTTCGTCCCAGCCCGTTTCGCGGTATACATGGACGATGGCCTGCAGCTCGCGCCGCGCCGCCAGTTCGGCTTCCCGGAAGGAACGCTTGTCGACATGGCCGTCCGGGAAAAATCGCAGGCTGAAACTGACGCAGCCCATGTAAAGCGATTCCAGCCGGATCGGTTTGATGTTCTGGCCGATGATGAATTCGGTGGAACCGCCGCCGATATCCACCACCAACTGGCGCGTCTGCGGGTTGGGCAGCGTATGCGCCACGCCGAGATAGATCAGGCGCGCTTCCTCGCGGCCGGCGATCACCTCGATCGGAAAGCCGAGCGCGGCCTCGGCCTCCTCCAGGAACTGGTCGGCATTCTTCGCCACGCGCAGGGTGTTGGTGGCTACGGCGCGGACAGCCCCCGGGTCGAAGCCGCGCAGGCGTTCGCCAAAGCGCGACAAGGCATCGATGCCGCGCTGTTGCGCTGCACTATCAAGCTTCTTGTCCGGAGTCAGCCCGGCCGCGAGCCGTACCGACTCCTTGAGACCGTCGAGTGGATAAATCTGGTTGGCCACGATGCGCCCGACCTGAAGGCGAAAACTGTTCGAGCCGAGATCCACCGCGGCTATCAATTCGTAGGCCATGGCGAATTCTAACGCCTCGCGGAAGTTTGTCGGTCGTCATCCTGCCGCAACAAAAGTGACACATAATTATCGGATTCGAATCATCCGGACGCCCCCATGACGCCCTCGCGCCAGTTTCCCGCAGACCACTTCCTCAACCGCGAGCTGTCGCTGCTCGCCTTCAACCGCCGCGTCCTGGCACAGGCCGCCGACGAGCATGTGCCGCTGCTCGAGCGCCTGCGCTTCCTTTGCATCGTTTCCTCCAACCTCGACGAATTCTTCGAAATTCGCGTCGCCGGCCTCAAGGAGCAGATCAAGCTCGGCAGCCACGCCGGCGGCGCCGACGGCATGACGCCGCTTGAGGTCTACCGCCGCGTCACCGTGCTGGCCCACGGGCTCATCGCAGACCAGTACGCACTGCTCAACGATGTCATCCTGCCTGCACTGGCGCGCGAGGACATCGCCTTCCTGCGCCGCAGCCTGTGGACCGAGGCGCAGCGCGACTGGATCCACGACTTCTTCGTCAATGAGGTGATGCCGGTACTGACTCCGATCGGACTCGATCCCTCACACCCCTTCCCGCGGGTTCTGAACAAGAGCCTCAATTTCGCGGTCGAACTGGAGGGTACCGATGCGTTCGGCCGGAACTCGGGTGCCGCCATCGTCCAGGCGCCGCGCGCGCTGCCCAGAGTCATCCGATTGCCGAAGGAACTTTCCGGCGTCGACCACGGTTTCGTCTTCCTTTCCTCAATCCTGCATGAATTCGTCGGCGAACTATTCACCGGCATGAACGTGCTTGGCTGCTACCAGTTCCGCGTCACGCGCAATTCGGACCTGTTCGTCGACGACGAGGAAGTCAAGAACCTGCGCATCGCGTTGCAGGGCGAACTGCCGCAGCGCCACTTCGGCGATGCGGTACGCCTGGAAATTGCCGATAACTGCTCGCCCACCATGGCCGAGTTCCTCCTCCAGCAGTTCGGTCTCGACCTCAGCGACCTGTATCGGGTACCGGGCATCGTCAATCTGGTACGCCTGATGTCGGTGCCCGACCAGGTGGATCGTCCCGACCTCATGTATCAGCCTTTCCAGCCTGGCCTGCCCAAGGTGCTGGCCAAGCGCTACGACATTTTTGCCAGCATCCGCAAGCAGGACATCCTGCTCCACCATCCCTTCCAGTCCTTCACGCCGGTGATCCAGCTGCTGCAGCAGGCAGCCGACGATCCGCAGGTGATCGCGATCAAGATGACCGTATATCGCACCGGCACCGATTCCGTGTTGATGCAGCACCTGCTGCGCGCTGCCGAGCGGGGCAAGGAAGTGACCGTCGTGGTGGAACTCATGGCGCGCTTCGACGAGGAAGCCAACCTGTCGATCGCCGCCCGGCTCGAAGAAGTCGGCGCCCATGTCGTCTACGGCGTCGTCGGCTACAAGACCCATGCCAAGATGCTGATGGTCCTGCGCCGTGAAGACCACGGCTATCGACGCTACATCCACCTCGGCACCGGCAACTACCATCCGCGTACCACGCGCTTCTATACCGATTTCGGCCTGCTGACCTCGAACCCGGAAATCGGTGACGACGTCAATGAGGTATTCAAGCAGCTGACCGGCCTCGGCAAGGCCACGGCGCTCAAGCACCTGTGGCAGGCGCCGTTCTCGCTGCATCCCAACATGCTGGCGGCGATTCGCGCCGAGATCGATTTCGCCCGAACAGGCCGGCCGGCACGGATCATCGCCAAGATGAACTCGCTGCTCGAACCCGAAATCATCGAGGCCCTGTACGAAGCCAGCTCGGCCGGCGTCAGCATTGACCTGATCGTGCGCGGCGTCTGCTCGCTGCGTCCCGGCGTCAAGGGCCTGTCGGAGAACATCCGCGTGCGCTCGGTGATCGGCCGCTTCCTCGAACACCACCGGATCTTCTACTTTCTGGCGGATGGCGAGGAGAAGATCTACCTGTCGAGCGCGGACTGGATGGAACGCAATTTCTTCCGTCGCATCGAGATCAGTTTTCCGGTACTGGAACCCAGGCTCAAGCAACGGGTGCTCAAGGAAGGGCTCAAGCCCTACCTGGCCGACAACTGCCAGGCCTGGGAAATGAACGGCGACGGCGAGTACCTGGTCAAGCCGAGCCGCCGCAACCGCAGCAGCGCGCAGGAACTCCTGCTCGCCGACCTTGGCGTCAGCGTCGTCAGCGTAACGTAACCCGCGTCAGGACATTCGCCATGCCTTCGGCCATGTCGGCACCGAACTGCTTGGCGAATTTCTCGGCGAAGTTCTGCTTGATGCTGAAATCGCGCACTTCGCTGGCCTTGATGACATCACGGGCCACGCTGTCGACCGTGCCGTAGCCATCCACCAGTCCCAGTTCGATGCTTCGGGCTCCGCTCCACATCAGGCCCGAGAACATTTCCGGTGTTTCCTTGAGGCGCTTGCCGCGGCCTTTCCTTACCACATCGATGAACTGCTGGTGGATCTCGCCCAGCATCTGCCGGGCATGCGCCTTGTCGTTCTCGTTCTCCGGCGAGAAGGGGTCGAGGAATCCCTTGCTCACGCCGGCAGTGAGCAGCCGGCGCTCGACGCCGAGTTTCTCCATGGTGCCGGTAAAGCCGAAGCCATCCATCAGCACGCCGATCGAACCGACGATGCTGGCCTTGTCCACGAAAATCTTGTCCGCAGCCACTGCCACATAGTAGCCACCGGAGGCGCAGACGTCCTCCACCACCACGTGCAGCGGAATATCCGGATGCTTGGCACGCAGCCGCCGCATTTCGTCGTTGATGATGCCCGACTGCACCGGGCTGCCGCCCGGGCTGTTGATGCGCAGGATCACGCCCGCCGTGTGCCTGTCCTCGAAGGCGGCCTGCAGGGAGCCGATGATGTCTTCGGCATTGGAATCACCCTTGGCCTTGATGACGCCGTTGAGATTCACCAGCGCGGTGAATTTTTCGCCTTCGGCAATCTTGTCGCCCTGCCCCAGATCCAGTGCCAAAAACAGCAGTACCGCCAGATAGCCGAAGCCCAGCAGCTTGAAGAATATGCCCCAGCGCCGGCCGCGCCGCTGCTCGGCAAGCGCTTCGAGCGCGAGTTTTTCCAGAACCTTGCGTTCCCAGTTCGCATCATTGTTGCTATCCGACACCTTGCCCACCTTCCTCTGTCAAAACAACCCATCCGTCATGCTCGGCCACGGCAACCGGCACCAGCCCCTTGCCGTTGCAGCGCCCGCCGAGACAGCGTCCCGAATCCGGGGCATACAGCGCGCCATGCGTGGCACAAATCAAGTATACGCCGGAAGTATCGAAGAACTCGCCGTGTTGCCAGTCCAATTCGACCGGAACATGGCCGCAGCGGTTCAGGTAGGCATGAACCTGCCCGCGAAAGCGCACGATGAAGGCCGGTTCGCTGACGCCGCGCCGTTCCACCGTAAAGCGCAGGCCGGGGCCACCCTCGATCACCTCGGTGCTGGCGCAGATTCGGCGCCGCGTCAAGGCTGTCGCCGCAACCACGCGGCCAGTTCCGCAACATTGGCCGCACAGAACAAAGGGGATTCCGCCTCCAGCGTTTCGCGCGGATGGGCGCCATAAGCTACGCCCAAGGCCGCCACGCCGGCGTTTCTGGCCATCAGCAGGTCGTGGGTGGTATCGCCGATCATCAATGTCTGATCCGGCTCGACCCCGAACTCGGCCATCAATTCTTCGAGCATCTGCGGGTGCGGCTTGGAATGGCACTCGTCGGCGCAGCGCGACGCATGGAAACGCGGGCCCAGCCCGCTGACCTCGAACGCACGGTCCAGGCCCTTGCGCGTCTTGCCGGTCGCCACGGCGAGCATGTGGCCGGCCGCAGCGAGTTCGTCGATCAGCGCTTCGGCGCCCGCGAACAGGAGCAGATCCTGGTCGCGCGCCATGTAGTGCTGCCGGTAGCGCAGCGCAATGTCCTGGTAGCGCTCTGCGGGCAGGTCGGGCAAGACATGGCGCAGGGCATCGATCAGGCCAAGGCCGATGATGTGGCTGGCCCGTTCGTCGCTGGGTGGGGCTATGCCGAGGTCCGTCGCCGCCGCCTTGATGCTGGCGACGATGGCGCCGGTGGAATCCATCAAGGTGCCGTCCCAGTCGAAGACGATCAGTTCAAAACGCCTGCCCATAATCCCTTTTCTCGTTTCCATCGAGTTTTTCAGTAAAGCTTCGCAGTTCCACCGGTAGTGGCGATTCCAGTTCCACCGGGGCGCCCGAAAGCGGATGCGGCAAGGCCAGCTTCGCCGCATGCAGGAACATGCGGCCGAGCCCGGTCTTCTGCAAGGCCTTGTTGAGCGGAAAGTCGCCATACTTGTCGTCGCCGGCGATGGGAAAGCCGAGATGAGCCAGATGCACCCGGATCTGGTGGGTACGGCCGGTCTTGAGTTCCACCTCGACCAGGCTGAAGTTCTCCCAGCGCGCCACCAGGCGCACGATGGAATGCGCAAACTTGCCCTCCGGGTTGACGCTGACGCGGCGCTCGCCCTCGGCCGTCAGGTATTTGTGCAGGGGCAGGCGCACATGCTGCAATTCGTTGCGCCAACGGCCCTTGACCAGCGCCAGGTAGCGCTTGTTGATGCCGCCGTCGCGAAACATGTCGTGCAATTTGGTCAGGGCGACGCGCTTCTTGGCCACCACCAGCAAGCCCGAGGTCTCCCGATCCAGCCGATGGGCCAGTTCGAGGAACTTCGCCAGCGGCCGCGCCCGGCGCAACTGCTCGATCACGCCGAAGGACACCCCGCTGCCACCGTGCACCGCGACGCCGGAGGGCTTATCCACCACAATCAACGCCTCATCCTCGAAAACAATCTCAAAATCTCTCGCTGGAACAGCCAGTTGGGCCGGACGCTCGGCGGTGCGCATGGGGGGTACCCGCAACGTGTCACCCAGTTTGAGCCGATACTCGGCAGGAACCCGGCCCTTATTTACCCGTACCTCGCCGCTACGCAGGATGCGGTAGATGTGGCTCTTGGGCACACCCTTGGCGATGCGCAGCAGGAAGTTGTCGATGCGCTGGCCTTCGGACTCCTCGCCGACCTCAAGCCATGTCACCGAATCTTTGCTCAAGTCCTTCATTTCCAATATACTGCGCGCTTGGTTAGCCGTCCCGTGACGGTGTGCCCGGCGGCCCGAAGTGGCGTCGGTG
>CAZGQB010000086.1:0-7994 GCA_964527055.1 uncultured Sulfuritalea sp. | reverse complement strand
TCACGTCGCCGACGATGCGCGCCGACTTCTTGTAGGCCTTGTTCCAGTCGTTGGAAAGCTCGTGCATGGCGAAAAGCACGCGCCGATGCACGGGTTTCAGACCATCGCGCACGTCCGGCAACGCCCGGCCGACGATCACGCTCATGGCGTAATCGAGGTAAGAGTGACGCATCTCCTCTTCGAGGCTGATCGGCAGGGTTTCTTTGGCGAACGATGTCATTTAGGGGGCTTCAACCGGCTTGCGGCGGACGATGGCGTAAAAGGGTGCGATTTTAGCATGCGGGGATAGCCCGGCGGGTTGTCGCGGACCGGCAAATCTGGTTGAATCAGCGCATGAATCCTCTCTCTGCTGCGGGCGCCAAACCCGCCAAAATCGACCTGCTGATCCGTCCGGAGTGGATCATTCCGATTGAACCCGCCGGCGTCACCCTTTCCGGGCATTCGCTGGCCGTCAGCAAGGGGTGCATCGTCGACGTGCTGCCGAACGAAGCGGCCGCGCAACGCTTCGATCCGCGGCAGACCCTGGACCTGCCGGGGCAGGTCGTGCTGCCGGGACTGGTCAACCTGCATACCCATGCCGCGATGAGCCTGCTGCGCGGCTACGCCGATGACCTGCCCCTGATGCGCTGGCTTTCCGAGCGCATCTGGCCGGCCGAAGCGGGTCACGCGACGCCGGAGTTCGTGCATGCGGGCACCCTGCTGGCCTGCGCCGAAATGCTGCGCGGCGGCATCACCACCTTCAACGACATGTATTTCTATCCGGAGGCGGCCGCCTCGGCCGCCCGGAGGCTAGGCATGCGTGCGATGCTCGGCATCATCGCCATCGAGTTTCCCACCCGCTATGCCGCCGATGCCGACGACTACCTGGCCAAGGGCCTGGAAACCCGCGACGCCCTTAGCGGCGACCCGCTGCTGGGTTTCTGCCTTGCGCCGCATGCACCTTACACCGTGGCCGACAAGACCTTCGAAAAGATCGCCACCCTGGCCGCCCAGCTGGAAATCCCGATCCACATGCACGTCCATGAAACCATTCACGAAATCGAGGAAAGCCTGGAAAAGCACGGCGTGCGGCCGATCGAACAGCTGCACCGGCTGGGCCTGCTCGGCCCGCAGCTGATCGCCGTGCATGCCGTGCATCTCGAAGCCGGCGAAATCGACCTGTTGGCCCATGAAGGCTGCCACCTGGCGCACTGCCCGACGTCCAACCTGAAACTCGGCAGCGGCATCGCTCCGCTGTCGGCGATCGAAGCGCGCGGCCCGAATTTCGGCCTGGGTACCGACGGTGCAGCTTCGAACAACCGCCTCGACCTGTTCCAGGAAATGCGCCATGCCGCACTGCTGGCCAAGGGCGCCAGCCGCAATGCCGAAGCCCTGGATGCCCATGCCGCGCTGCGGGCGGCAACCCTGGGCGGAGCCCGGGCGCTCGGACTCGAGGATGCGATCGGCTCGCTCAGGCCAGGCAAGGCGGCCGACCTGTGCGCGGTGCGCCTTGACGAATGGCTGATGCAGCCGTGCTTCGATCCGGCCTCGCATCTGGTTTACGCCGCCGGACGCGAACAGGTCACCCATACCTGGGTCGCGGGCAAGTTGGCTATGCGCAACGGTACGCCATCGCAAATCGATATTTCCGAATTGCTTGACATCGCAGGTTTGTGGCATACTCGCCTGACGTCCTGATCTTGCGTCAGGTTCATGAAAAAAACGAAGCACTGAATTCCGTCACGCAACTTAGCCCAACAAGAAGGGGAACTACATGATCAAAACGAAACATTCTCTGCTGCTCGCCACGCTGCTCGGACTCTCAGCCGCGGCCTTCGCCCAGAACGCCGCGATGCTGAAGGCCGGCGATGTCATGCCCTATGCCATCGACGCGCGCGGCGTCGTCGTCAAGAGCGGCACCGGCCTGTGCTGGCGCACCGGGTACTGGACCCCGGCCCTGGCCGAAAGCGTCATGTACGGCCAGTTCCCGGTCGGCTGCGAGTGCGACAAGGACCTGATGCCCAAGGCCAAGTGCGAACCGCCTGCTGCGGCTGCCGCCCCCGCCAAGGCCGCCGCTCCGGCGCCGGCCGCCGCTCCCAAGCCCGCCGCACAGAAAGTGACGCTGGCCGCCGATGCCCTGTTCGACTTCAACAAGGCCGACCTGCGTCCCGAAGGCAAGGCCAAGCTGGACAAGCTGACCGCCGACATCAAGGGCATCAAGCTCGAAGTGATCCTCGCCGTCGGCCATGCCGACCGCTTCGGTGACGACGCCTACAACCAGAAACTCTCCGAGAAGCGCGCCGCGGCCGTCAAGGCTTACCTGGTGAGCAAGGGTGTCGATGCCAACCGCGTCTACGCCGAAGGCAAGGGCGAGAAGCAGCCGGTCACCAAGCCCGATCAGTGCAAGGGTCCGAAGAGCAAGGCGGTCGTCGATTGCCTGCAGCCCGACCGTCGCGTCGACATCGAGGTCATCGGCACCAAGTAATCCCGTCCGACCCGGAAAAAGCCCTGCGCCGCAGGGCTTTTTTTTGTCGTGTCGTTTCCCTTTCACGGCGAGTACGATAGCGATAACAGCATCGGAGCACCCCCATGACCACTGCCGCCAACGCCGACCAGCAGGAACTCGACAAGTTCGGGGAGGTCGCCCATCGCTGGTGGGATCCGAATTCCGAGTTCCGCCCGCTGCACGACATCAATCCCGCCCGCATCGGCTGGATCGACCGGAATGCCCAGCTCGAGGGCAAGCGCGTGGTCGACATCGGCTGCGGTGGTGGCCTGCTGAGCGAAGGCATGGCCGCGCTGGGAGCACAGGTCACCGGCATCGACCTGTCGGAAAAGGCCTTGTCCGTCGCGCGCCTGCATCTTTTCGAGAGCGGGCACACCGTCGACTATCGCCTGATCTCGGCGGAGGCCATGGCCGACGAAGCACCCGGCAGCTTCGACCACGTCACCTGCCTGGAATTGCTGGAGCACGTGCCCGATCCGGCCAGCACGGTGGCTGCCTGTGCCCGCCTGGTCAAGCCCGGTGGACAGGTTTTCCTTTCCACCATCAACCGCAATCCAAAGGCCTATCTCGTCGCGGTGCTGGGGGCGGAATACCTGCTGCAACTGCTGCCGCGCGGCACCCACGACTACTCGCGCTTCCTCAAGCCGGCGGAACTTGCCCAGCTTTGCCGCAACGCAGGGCTGGAAGTGCTCGAGATCACCGGCCTGCGTTACAACCCCTTCGCGCGCGCAGGCGTGGTCGGCGCCGATACCGACATCAATTACCTGCTGCGGGCGAAGCGCAGTGCATAGGGCGTACTCTCATCTGGTCGGCGAGCTGCGTTGCGACAGGAAGGCGATGGATGCAAGGCGCGGCGCGCCGCCCACAGTCATCTGTGGGCAAGCGGCGCAACGCCGCAGACGCGCCTTCCTGCGCAACCCTGCGGGAAGGGCTTGCCTGGCCGCATGGCGGCGTTGGTCGTCGCTTGTTGGGAGCAACCCAACGGCGCTCCTCCCGCCTTGCCCTGCACCCAGGCAAGCTCCTTCGCAGCCGTCGCCCAGATGAGAGTACGCCCTAAAGCCGTCCTCTTCGACCTCGACGGTACGCTGGCCGACACCGCGCCGGACCTCGGCGGGGCCCTCAATCGCTTGCTGCAGGAACAGGGGCGCGACCCGCTGCCGCTGGAAAAGCTGCGTCCGCACGTCTCTTCTGGCGCCCGCGGCATGATCGGCGCCGGACTCGGCATCACCCCGACCGACGCCGCCTACCCCGCCCTGCAGCAGCGCTTCCTCGCCATCTATCAGGACGCGCTCTGCGTCGGTACCCGCCTCTTCGCAGGCATGGCCGAGCACCTGGAAGAGCTGGAAACACGCGAAATTCCCTGGGGTATCGTCACCAACAAATCGCAGCGCTTTTCGATCCCGCTCATGGAAGCCCTTGGCCTTCGGCAGCGCTGCGCCTGCATCGTCTGCGGCGACAGTGCCCCGCGCGCCAAGCCGCATGGCCACCCGATGCATCTGGCCAGTGCGGTGATGGGAATCGCGCCGGGCGCCTGCCTCTACGTCGGCGACGACGAGCGGGATGTGATCGCCGGCCGTGCCGTCGGCATGCGGACCGTCGTCGCCGCCTGGGGCTACCTCGGCGACGGCATGCCGCCGGCCCACTGGGGCGCCGATGCGATCGCCGCCTCGCCCGCGGAACTTCTGGGCATCGCCGCGGCAAGGCGCTAGAATCTCCCTTGCAATCCGCGGATCGGACACCATCTGGTCTGCACCATCCAGGGGGCGACATGGCTTCGACATGGGTGACAAAGCATGCAGGGCATACCGAGGATCCGGGTACCTCGTAAATCCATCTGGAAAGCACTAACTGCCAACGACGAGCGTTTCGCTCTAGCCGCTTAATAACCGGCTGGCTTCCGAACTGGCTTTCCCACGGGCCAGGCAGCGCAAGCTGCATCGGAATCATATACGTGGGATAAGGCTGTGCAGCGTCGCGATGCACGGTTCGAAAATCCAGCGAATCGCCTGCAACCAGCCTGTCCGTCGGCGTGTTGCGGGCCAAATCAAATGACGCGGCTAAGTATGTAGAACTGTATGTGGCGCACTTGTGGACGCGGGTTCAATTCCCGCCGCCTCCACCATTTAACAGGGACCGGATGCAGATCCGGCCCCTTGTTTTTCCAACAAAAACGGCCCCCGCAAGGGAGCCGTTTTTCTTGGTGCCGGCAACCGGAATCGAACTGGTGACCTACCGCTTACAAGGCGGTTGCTCTACCATCTGAGCTATGCCGGCTCGCCGCGGATTATAACGGAGCCGTTCCGCTATAAACTCCGCCTCCACCCTATCCGACGTCGCCCATGGTCGCCAGTTCGCCTTCCCGCCAAGCCCTGCACCTGCTGGTCGTTGCCGCATCCGGGGCCGAGGTGGAGCGCCTGCGGCCGGCGCTGGGCAGGTCGGACGAAATCCACCGTGTCGACAGCGCCGACTTTTTGCGCGCCGCGCTGGCCGACCGACCGTGGGATGCCGTGCTCTATCTTTCCGCGGTGGCTGCGCTGTCGCTGCCGAATGCACTGCGGCAGATAGACGACGCGGGCCTCGACCTGCCGCTGATTCAGGTTGCCGGCCCGGCGGAGGATTTTTCGCTGCAGCGTGCCATGAAGGCCGGCGCCCGCGACGTGATCGACGCCGACCGGCTGGAACGTTTGCTGCCCGCGATCGAGCGGGAAGTCCGCGAGGCGCGCCATCGTGCCGACCACCGCGCGGCGCTGGAAATGCTCAACGAAAGTCAGGCCCGCTTCGACGCGCTGGCATCCAACCTGCCCGGCATGCTGTTCCACCTGCGACGCGACGCGGAGGGCGAGTACCGCTTCCTGTTCGTCAGCGAAGGCTGCCAGAAGCTGTTCGGCTTCAAGCAGCAGCATCTGCTGGCTTCGGCCGGCAAATTGTTCGACGCCCTGGAGACCGACAAACGCAAGAGCCTCGAAAGTGCCCTGGGCGAGTCGGCCGCCAAAGGCACGCTGCTCAACTGGGAAGGCTACACCCGGGGACGCGCCCGGCAAAAGTGGATCAACCTGCGCTCGACGCCTTATCGCTTCGACAACGGGGTCGTCGAATGGCGCGGCATCGCCAGCAACATCACGGAGAGCAAGGAAAGCGAAGCCCAGCTGAGAGCTTCTCGGCAGCAACTGGCCGAGCTTTCCACCCACCTCGAAGCGGTCAAGGAAGAAGAGCGGGAGCGGATCTCGCGCGACATCCACGACGAGCTCGGCTCGATCCTGGTGTTTCTCAAGATCGAAGCGGCGCAACTCGCCGCCAAGCTGCCCACTGATGCAACGCGCCTGCGCGAAAAGGCCCATTCGATCGAAACCCTGCTCGGCCAGGCCATGAGCACCGCAAGTCGTGTCGCACGCGAACTGCGCCCCGGCATCCTCAAGGAATTCGGCCTGCCCGCGGCCATCGAATGCCAAGCGGAGGATTTCACCCAGCGCTTCGGCATTGCCTGCCGGGTGCAGTGCGACGAGGATGCCATCGAGCCGGAGCCCGATACTTCGCTGGCGCTGTTTCGCATCGCCCAGGAAGCGCTGACCAATGTCGCCAAGCACGCGCACGCATCGCTGGTCGTCATGCGCTTGCGGCGCGAACGCGGTAACATCCTGCTCGAAATCAGGGACAATGGCCGCGGCATTTCCGAGGTGGATATGCAGAAGCCGAAGTCCTTCGGTTTGCGCGGAATCCGCGAGCGGGTCCTGAGCCTCGCCGGCGAATTTTCCATCGGCCCGGCGGAACACGGCGGCACGCATATCGTGCTGCGGGTTCCGGAACGCGCCGGCGTCGAACCTCCCGGCGAAGAAGAATTGCAACGCAACCTGTTCTGACCATGGCCGACAAGATCCACGTCCTGATTGCCGATGACCATGCCATTGTGCGGCAGGGCCTCAAGCAGATACTTTCCGAAACCGACGACCTGCTCGTCACCGGCGAGGCCGACGACGGCGCCGAAGCGCTGAACCTGGCCCGGCAGCAACCCTGGGACGTGTTCCTGCTCGATGTCTCGATGCCCAACCGCAACGGCATCGATACCCTGAAACAGCTCAAGAAGGAATTCCCGCGCCTGCCGGTGCTGATCCTCAGCATGCATCCCGAAGAACAGTATGCCGTGCGCGCGCTGAAGGCCGGCGCCTCGGGCTACCTCACCAAACAGAGCGCGCCGGAACTGCTGGTCACCGCGATCCGCCAGGTCGCCTCCGGCAAGAAGTACCTCAGCCCGGCCGTGGCCCAGCAACTGGCGGAGGCGATTTCGGACAACTCCGACAAGTCGCCCCATGAGCGCATCACCGATCGCGAATATCAGGTGCTGGTGATGATTGCCGCCGGAAAAACCCTGACGCAGATTGCCGAGGCGCTGAATCTCGGCGTGGCCACCGTCAGCACCTACCGCGCCCGCCTGCTGGAAAAAATGGGGCTGAAGAGCACGGCGGAACTTATCCGTTACGGCCTGGAGCATGGGCTGGCGGAGTAATCCGGCCTGTGCCGGGGAACACCAAAGGCGCGTCTTCCTGCACAATAGCGAAAAACCATTTGCCGAGCCGGGCGAGCGGCAACCGAATAGCACGGACCCGAGATCGCGGGCCCGACCACCAGAGGAGGAACAGCCGTGAAGACCCTTAAAAAACTGCTCGATGAACGCCCCGCACGCGAAGCACTTTGCGTATCTCCGGACGACACCGTCTTCGCCGCCCTGGAACTCATGGCGAAGCACAATATCGGCGCCGTTCTGGTGATGCGCGACGGGCAGCTTGCGGGCATCTTCAGCGAACGCGACTATGCGCGCAAGATCATCCTGGTCGGCAAGTCGTCCAAGGAAACCATGGTGCGCGAGATCATGACCGAAAAGGTGCTGTACGCCCGGCCCGAGCAGACGATTGACGAAGCAATGGCCCTGATGACGGAGAAGCATATCCGCCACCTGCCGGTGCTCGATTCCGGCAAGCGCGTGATCGGTATGGTGTCGATCGGCGACGTGGTCAAGGAAACCATTTCGGAACAGGCGTTCCTGATCAAGCAGCTCGAACAATACATCGCCGGCTGATCCGGCTGAATACACGCCATGGCCGCCAACGACGCGAGCGATACGCCCGAAGCCGTGCAGGCCCGCCTGGTCGAACTGCGCATCGAGCATCGCGACCTCGACGAGGCCATCAACCGCCTCACGCTGGCGCCGCCGGATGACCAGTTGATGCTGCGGCGCCTGAAGAAACGCAAGCTGCTGATCAAGGACCGCATCTCCGTGCTCGAACGCCTGCTGGACCCCGATCCGGACGAATACGCATGACATACAATTTCGATACCCTCGCCCTGCATGCCGGACAGGTCCCCGACGAAACCTTCGGCGCCCGGGCGGCGCCGATCTACCTGACCACCTCGTTCGTTTTCAAGGATTCCGACCAGGCCGCCGCGCTGTTCAACATGGAACGCGCCGGCCACGTCTACTCGCGCATTTCCAACCCGACCAATGCGGTGCTGGAAG
>CAZGQB010000085.1:0-8178 GCA_964527055.1 uncultured Sulfuritalea sp. | reverse complement strand
AAGCAAGAAGTCGGCGCCGGCGGAACGGCGATCAATGCGTCGCCAGGCCTTTCGGCAGCATGGCGCGGCAGCTTTCGAGCAGGTCCGGAATCCAGCGCCGCCTGCATGCCACCAGCCTGACTTCCGCCATCCCCCGCAGCGCCTCGACCAGCACCACCCCGTCCTGCGGCACGCGATAGCGTTCGCCGGCGGCGAGGAACAGGTCTCCGGCCACGCCGCTGGCGGTGATCCACACCGTGCCGGTTTCGACGCACAGTTCGGCATGCCGCGCGGGATCCAGGCGCAGCGGCCGGTCGGGGTGCAGCAGCAGGGTTTCGCGGGCGGACATGGCGTTCTCCTTGGTGGATGGGGCCATGCTAGGCAATGTGGCACCGCCGATACAGATGCACGGCAAGTAAATTGTGACCGTTACAGTTACGATTACTTGTCACTGTACTGATCGATAATGCACACTACTGTGCGGGTCGCCCCGCCGCTGCCGGCGTCACAATCCAGCCACCATGCTCTACGAAAACCTCGCCAACGAATTCGCCACGCTGATCGGCAACGGCCAGATCCGGCCGGGCGACCGCCTGCCTTCGGTGCGCCACCTGGCGCGGCAGCGCTCGCTGTCGATCTCGACCGTGGTGCAGGCGCTGCGCACGCTGGAAAGCCGCGGCATGGTGGAAGCGCGGCCGCAGTCGGGCTATTACGTGCGGCGCCGCCCGGCGCGCATGGTCGAGGCGACGACGCTGGCCGGTGCGCCGGCGCCGGAGCCGGTGGCGGTTGGCGTCAGCCGGCGCCTGGTGCAGGTGCTGCGCGCCAACGAAGCGCCGGGCATGGTGCGACTGGGGTCGGCCCTGCCGGCGCCGGAACTGCTGCTGGCGCCGCGCCTGAGCCGCCTCTACGCCAGCATCGCCCGCCGCCAGCCGCAACTGCTGGCGAGCAGCAGCCACAGCGGGCTTTCCGAAGCGCCATTGGTGCGCGCGATCACGCGGCGCGCGCTGGAATGGGGCTGCCCACTGGCGGACGACGAACTGGTGGCGACCAATTCCTGCACCGAGGCGATGATGCTCTGCCTGCGCGCGGTAACCAAACCCGGCGACACGGTGGCGGTGGAATCGCCGACCTATTACGTGATGCTGCAGCTGCTGGAAGCCATGGGCCTGCGCGCGCTGGAGATTCCCACCCACCCGGTGACGGGCGTCTCGGTGGAGGCCCTGGAACTGGCGACCAGGAAACCCGCGGCGGAGGGCGGAGTCAGTGCCTGCCTGCTGATCCCCAACGGTGCCAACCCGCTGGGCAGCGTGATGCCGGATGCGGCCAAGCAGCAGCTGGCGACGCTGCTGGCGGCGCGCAACGTGGCGCTGATCGAGGACGACATCTACGGCGACATCTGCTTCACCGGCGCGCGGCCGCGGCCGATCCACGCCTTCGACACGAGCGGCAACACCATGCTGTGCACCTCGTTCTCGAAGACCGTCAGCCCCGGCCTGCGCGTCGGCTTCGTCGCCGCCGGGCGGCGCGCGGCGGACATCGTGCTGCAGAAGACCTTGACCTCCGGCAAGACCAATGCGCTGACCCAGCACGTGATTGCCGGGCTGATGGATTCGCGCGGCTTCGACGTGCATCTGCGCACGCTGCGGCGGCGCTTCGCCGAGCAGGTCTCGCGCACGCGCGACGCGGTGGCGCGCCACTTTCCGGCGGAAACGCGGGTCAGCGATCCGCAGGGCGGCTTCGTGCTGTGGCTGGAGCTGCCGCCCGGGGTGGATTGCACGGCGCTGCACGCGCGCGCCGCGCAGGAAGGCATCGCCTTCGTCCCGGGCGAGATGTTTTCCGCCAGCGGCCTGTACAAGAACTGCATGCGCCTGGCCTGTGGCCAGCCCTGGAGCGGGACGCTGGAAGACGGCATCAAGCGGCTGGGACGGCTGGCGGCGGGGTAGGACAAAAAGTCGGCGCTGGCGCTACGGCGTTTTGCAAGGGAGTTGAATCGCAACATGCACACCACACGATTGATCCGCCGCGCGGCGGCCGCTGCCATCACCGCGCTTGGGCTCTGCCTGGCGTCGGGACTCGCTGCGGCAATGACGCCGGCCAGGGCACCCGCCGCCCTGGCGCTGCCGGCCAGCTTCGTCGGCATCCTGCCCTGCGCCGATTGCGCGGGCATCGCCCAGACCCTGAGCTTGCGCGAAGACGGCCTCTATCGCATGCGCCGCACTTACCTGGGCAAGCCCGGCAATCCGTTTGCGGAAATCGGCCGCTGGCGCGTCGATGCCGGCGGCAGGTTGTTGCTGCGCAGCGGCGCCGAGCAAAGCCTGTTTGAAATCACCGGCGCCGACACGCTGCGCCAGCTCGACCGCGCCGGCCGGCCGATCCGCTCCGCGCTGAACTACAGCCTGCGCCGCACGGCAGGCTTCGACACGGTGGACGAGTCGCTGCGCTGGCGCGGCGAGATGGTCTACATGGCCGACGCCGCCAACTTCACCGACTGCGCCAGCGGCCAGCGCTGGCCGATCGCCATGACGGAAGACTACCTGGCCCTGGAGCGAGCCTACACGCAGGAGCGCAACGCGCCCGGCGCGCCGCTGCCGGTCGCCTTCGATGGCCGCCTGCAGATGATGCCGGGCATGGAAGGCCCGCCGCGCGAATACATGGTGGTGGAAGCGTTCATCGCGACCGAACCCGGCCGGCGTTGCGGGCCGCCCGAAGGCCCGCGCGCCACGCTGGCCAACACCTACTGGAAGCTCATCGCACTGAGCGACGGCCCGGTTGCAATGCTGCCAAGGCAGACACGCGAAGTGCGCATCACGCTGGACGGACCGGGCACGCGCATGCACGGTTTCAGCGGCTGCAACCGGCTGCTGGGGCAATATGCCAGCAGCAGCGACCGGCTTGCGTTCAGCGCGCTGGGCGGCACCCGCATGGCCTGCCCGGCGCCGGTGATGGCGCTGGAAGCCGCGGTGCTGCAAGCCCTGAGCCGCACCACCGGCTACCGCATCGACGGCGAAGAATTGACGCTGCTCGACGGCGAGCAGGTACTGGCCCGCTTCGAAGCCGTCTACCTGCGCTGAACGCGCCACCGGGCCGCCGCCGACCCAACCCGGCAGTCGGCGCCCGCGCCGCGGCGATCAGGCTGCGAGCTTGACGGCTGGACGCGCGCGGCGCTTGACCACGGCCTTCTTCGCGACCTTCTTCGCGACCGGCTTGCGCACGACACGCCTGGCGGCCAGCTTGCGTTCGCGGGTCAGCTCGACGACCTGCGCGGAAACCCGGTGCAGGCCCTTGCCGAACAGATCGACGCCATATTGCGCGGGGCCGGCCAGGCCCACCTTGTCCAGCACCGGCATGACCCGCTCATCGAGCGTCCGCTCGACTGCGTCCCATGCCGCGACCGACCTGTCATTGGCCGCGGCTACCGTGTGCTTCAGCAAGCGGATGTTCCGTGCGGCCACCTTGCCGGCTGTCGTGCCCAGGGTAACCCACACCTTTCTGCCCTGGTCACGGGTGATCTGGAGCACGTTCATGTTGGCTGCATATACATTGACGGCGGCTTCCTGAATCGTCACCACGACCGGATTGGCGGCCAGGTCCTTCGGCAGCAGCTTTTTGGTCTTCAGCATGATTTTTCCTTTCGTTGTTCACAAGCCGGCCGGGAGGCCGGTCTTCAAGCACGCTCACTTTAACGGTCCTGCCTAGAGCGGACACCCTAAACCCCTAGGCGCTGCCCTCTAGATTCCTGTGCCGCAAGACAAGCGCGGCGGCATGAGTGCGACACGCCGGGCAGGCATAATGCGCGCCACACCCGTTACGGAGACCCCATGCGCTGGCTGGACAAGATTCCCTACCCGCTGCTGATCGCCGCGGCGATATTCATGCTCGGCGCGCCCTTCGTGCCCGAGCCGCACCTGGTCGAAAAGGCGCGCATGCTGGCCGAAGGCCGGCTGACGCGGCCGCTGGACATCTTCGACGTGGTCTGGCATCTGGCGCCGGCGCTGCTGCTCGGCCTCAAGCTGGCCCTGGGCAAGACGGCCAAAGCGCCGGACTGAGGCCGGCTTGCCCTTGCGCCATGCCGACAGCGCCGAGGTTTCCGCGCGGCGGCGTATATCATTGGCGCCCTTCGTCGCTCACCTTTCCCGCACATCCCACACCATGCCCAATTTCATCGACCCCACCCCGCCCGGTCAGTGCATTTTCTGCCGCCTGATCAGTGGCGAGATTCCCGCCCACCGCGTTTATGAAGACGAGCTGACCCTGGCCATCATGGACCTCGGCCAGGTCAATCCCGGCCACGTGCTGGTAGTCGTGAAGCGCCATGCTGCGACCCTGCTCGACCTCACGCCGGACGAAGCGGCTGCCGCCATGCGCACCGCGCAGCATCTGGCGCTGGCGATCAAGCAGACCTTCGACCCGCCCGGCATCACTCTCTTGCAGGCCAACGGCAAGGAAGGCGGGCAGACGGTATTCCACTTCCATCTGCATGTCGTACCGCGCCATGCAGATGACGGCATCGCGCTGTCCTGGCCGAGCAAGCAACCGTCGCGCGAGCAGCTGGAAGAGTATGCGGTGCGGCTGAGGTCGACGCTGGAGGCCTGAGGAAAGCGCGTGCCCTTCATTCGCGTCCGCGACATCGACATCTGCTACGAGCTGGCCGGCAGCGGCCCGCGCCTGCTGAAGATCTGGGGCACAGGCGGCGACCTGCGGCGGCCGCCGACCGATTTCGACCGCCTGCTGGCGGCTCATTTCACGGTGCTGGCCTACGACCAGCGCGGCATGGGCCGCAGCGGCAAGCCCGCGCGCGACTGCAGCATGGCCGACTACGCCAACGATGCTGCCGGCCTGATGGCGGCGCTGGGCTGGGACAGCGCGGCGGTGCTCGGCTATTCCTTCGGCGGCATGGTGGCGCAGGAACTGGCGCTAAGGCATTCTGCCCGCGTCGAGCGCGTGGTATTGATGTCCACCAGTGCCGGCGGCGCGGATGGTTCGTCCTACCCCCTGCATGAACTGGCCCAACTCGATGATGAAATGCGCGTGCGCCGTTTCCTCGAACTCGCCGACAGCCGCCGCACGCCGCAATGGCAGGCGGCGCATGCGGTGCTGTGGCAACGCCTGGTCGACGACGGCATGGCGCTGCTGCGGCTCGGTGCCGACGACCCCGCGCAGCGCGCCGGCAGCCTGCGCCAGCTGGGCGCGCGGCGCGGACACGACACCTGGGATCGCCTGCCCGCACTGAAAATGCCGGTCAGTGTATTTGCCGGGCGCCACGACAGCATCGCCGCGCCAAAAGCACAGCGCCGCATGGCCGAGCGCATTCCCGGCACCGCCTACCGCGAGTTCGAAGGCGGCCATCTGTTCTTCGTCCAGGACCCGGGAGCCGCGCCGGTGATTGTCGCCGCCCTCGGCGCCGCGTCGAAGCACGAAAATGTCGGCGCCGACGACACGGCGCTGCGGCGCACCTGATGCCCGCCGCGACGCATTCACGAAGCCGCGCATGAGCCATCGCCGTGCCGTGCTGCTGATGGTCCTCGTCACCCTGCTGTGGAGCATGGCGGGCGTGGTCAGCCGCCACCTGGAGGGCGCGCGCAGCTTCGAGGTGACCTTCTGGCGCAGCGCCTTCAATGCGCTGGCGCTGGCCGTCGCGCTGACCGCGCTGCGCGGCCCGGGGTTGTGGGCCGGCCTCGTCCGCGCGCCGCGCATCGTCTGGGCGTCGGGCCTGTGCTGGGCGGTGATGTACACCGCCTTCATGGTCGCCCTGACCCTGACCACGGTCGCCAATGTGCTGGTCATGATGGCGCTGGGGCCGTTGATGACGGCGCTGCTGGCGCGCCTGTTCCTCGCCCAGCGCCAGCCGCCGCGCACCTGGCTGGCGATCATGGCGGCCGGCATCGGCATCGCCTGGATGTTCTTCCGGCACCTGGGCGCCGGCGTCTCGCTGACCGGCAGCGTGGTGGCGATGGCCGTGCCGCTGGCCGCGGCGGTGAACTGGACGCTGCTGCAGGCCGCCGGCCACCGCGACAATGCCGCGAGCGCGGACGGCGCCGCGGCGCCGGACATGTTGCCGGCGGTCCTGCTCGGCGCCATGATCTCCGCCGCGGCGACGCTGCCGCTGGCCTGGCCGCTGCAGGCCACTGCCCATGACATCGGCCTGCTCGGCTTCCTCGGCGTGTTCCAGCTGGCCGTGCCCTGCCTGCTCGTGGTGCGCGTGTCGCACGTGCTTTCCGGCTCGGAGATTTCCCTGCTGGCCCTGCTGGAGCTGATATTCGGCGTGGCGCTGGCCTGGCTCGGTGCCGGCGAAATCCCCGGCAGCGACACCGTGGCCGGCGGCGCGCTGGTGGTCGGCGCGCTGGTCGTAAACGAGTGGCTTGCGCTGCGCTCGCGGAATCAGGCGGCCGGCCGCGTCAGCAGCTGAAGCGTCGCCGCCAGCAGCAGCGGGGCGCAGACGCTGTGGGCGATTGCCAACCAGAGACTGAAGCCGCTCAGCACGGTCAGCACGCCCAGCGCGAACTGAACCAGCAGCAGCGCCAGGAGCAGGATCGCGCTTGCCCGCGTTGCCGGCCGCGCCAGTCCCTGCAAGGCGCCGAAACCCAGCAGCAGCAAGGTCGCCAGCGCGCAGTAGCGATGCAGCAGGTGCAGCGCGACGCCGCCGTCATCGCCCGGCGCCGCCGCGGCGGCGATCACGGTGAAGGGGTTCAGCGCGCTCCAGCCAGCGGCGACGGGCCAGGCAACATCGCCACACGCGGGCAGCGAGAGGCAGGCCGTGGCGGCATAACGCACGCCGATCAGGGCGCCCAGCGCCATCGTCAGCACCAGCAGCCCGGCCCCGGCATGGAGCAATGGCGCCGGGCGCGGCGGCGGCGCCGGATCGGCGCCGGCGGCGAGCGCCGTGCGCCACGACAGCAGGACCAGGCCGGCGCCGCCCAGGATGTTGATGAAGCCCGGCCAGACCCGGTGCGGATCGGAACTGAACAGGCCGACGAAGGTAAGGGTGATCATCAGCGACAACAGCGCCGTGGCCCAGCGCGCGGCCGGCTGGACCGGTTGCGGGCGCAGACACTGCGCGACGAGGACGAAGCCGAGCACCAGGGCCAGCGAAGCGGCGCTGCGGTGCAGGATGCGCGCCGCGCCGCCATGCAGGTCTTCCGCACCGGCCAGCAGCTGGCCATAGCAGTCGGGCCACGGGCTGCAGCCCAGCCCGGCGCCGCTGAGGCGGATATGGGCGCTGACCAGCAGTATCACCAGCGACAGCGCCGCAAGCGCCAGCGCAAGGATCCTGACGCGCTTCAGGCGGGCAGTGCGATTTTCCATGGTTGTCCCAATTGGCCGGCCCGGGTCGGACGCGACGGGCGGTCCAAGTGCGCCGGAGTACGTTGCGTCGCGCCGGAAAAAGTCGGCGCTGGCGCTACGGCGATACAAGGCCACGCAAGCCCATGATGATAGCGCCAGCGTGTAGTTCCGGGTTTGGCAACCCGCCGTCGGGCGTGGCAGCGCCGTTTCCCGAAGATGCCCGGTCGATGCACATGCGCCGGCTCGGAAAGTTGCTTGAGCCTGACTCCGGGCACCACGACCGGCAGGCTTGCGGCAAGTTCCCGCTACACTGGCGCGCCCGCGCGAAACTGTGGATACTACGCGGCGGCAAGGTCGGCAATGAAAATCGGTACCATGGGAAACGGCCTGTTTGCCTGTGCCGCCTGGGAGGAGCCCCGATGACGATTCGACCGGAATTGATCCAGCGACTGCGCGACACGCGGGCGAAGCTGAGCGAACACGTCAGCAGGGAAAAGCTGGACGCCCTGCACGCCAAGGGACAGCTTTCCGCGCGCGAGCGCATCGGCGAACTGGTCATGGCGGGCAGCTTCCAGGAATTCGGCCTGCATGCGACGCACAATGCCACCCATTTCGGCATGGCCGGCCGCGCCCTGCCCGCCGACGGCGTGATCGCCGGCACCGGCTACGTCGGCGAAACCCAGGTGGCGGTTGTGAGCCAGGATTTCAGCGTAGTCGCCGGCACCCTGGGCAAGATGCAGGCGAAGAAGATCACCCGCACCATGCTGCACGCCCTCAAGATCGGCGTCCCCGTGGTGGCGTTCAAGGATTCCGGCGGCGCGCGTATCCAGGAAGGCGTCGATGCGCTTTCCGGTTACGGCGAGGTGTTCTACGCCAATGTCCTGCTCTCCGGCGTCGTGCCGCAGATCGCGGTGATCT
>CAZGQB010000084.1:0-8196 GCA_964527055.1 uncultured Sulfuritalea sp. | reverse complement strand
GATACCACTCGACCATGATGTTCGGGTAGTAGGTGAGCCAGATCGCGCCGTGCGGCGGCAGTTCGCCGTTGTAGTAATCCAGCACGGCCCGGTGCCACTGCTTGTAGGTCGCGGAACCGGGCTTGGCCAGCGAGGTGATGCCCACGCGCTGCACCGAGTACCAGTCGCCGAACTGCCAGGTCAGGTCGTCGCAGGTGACGAAGCCGCCCAGTCCCGGATGATAGGGAACGACGTGGTAGTCCTCCAGATAGACCTCGATGAAGGTCTTCCAGTTGTAGTTGCATTCATGCAGTTCGACATGGTCGAGCTTGTAGCCGTCGAACTTGAGTTCGCCGGCGACCTTCATGCCGGCAAGGTCGGCGTTGGCCGAGCGCGGCCCCTTGAACAGCAGGCCCTGCCAGTTCTCCAGCTTCTGTCTGGCGAGATTGAGGCAGGGATTGGCCGGAAAGTGCGGCGCGCCGATCAGCTCGCCGCCGGCGTCGTAGGTCCAGCGGTGGATCGGGCAGACGATGTTCTTGGCGTTGCCCGCGCCCTGCAGCATGATCGCTTGGCGGTGGCGGCAGACGTTGGACATCTCGTAGCAGCCGTCGGGCTGGCGCGTCAGCAGGCGACCGTGGTCGTGCCATTCCTGGGAGCGGTAATCATGCACTTCGGGAACCATCAGTTCGTGGCCGACGTAGCCCGGCCCGGCATCGAAGATCAGCTTTTTCTCCTGTTCGAAAAGCTTTTCATCGAAATACCACGCAACAGGTAACTGCGACGCTCCAGGCGAGAGGCGCGTACGCGAGCCGACTTCGGACATGATTCCCAACCTCCAAGAGGGTTTACCCGGAAACCGGAAACCGACGGAAACCGGGTTTCAGAGCAGGCTGAAATACGCGCCAGCAGGCGTTGTGCCGAAACCGGAGGCCCCGTCAGGACTGAAAAACACCGGCATGAACCGGTCGCATGATTGTAGCCAATTTGACCGGAGGGCGCACCTTAGGCTATTTTTACGCTTTTACCTTGCCGCTGGTCACTGCTTAAGGCCAAGGCTTCATTCATGGCCACAAATTCGAACTCCATTACGGATCCCGATCCAGCAAGCGCGACAGCCCCCGCATTCGAAGCCGCTCTGACCGAGCTGGAGGGTATCGTCGCGGCCATGGAGGCCGGGAAGATGCCCCTGCAGGATGCCCTGGATGCGTACAAGCGCGGCGTGGTGCTGTTGCGCCAGTGCCAGGCAACCCTGAGCGCGGCGGAACAGCAGATTCGCATCCTCGATGCCGACGGTTTGCATGAATTCGATGCGGCCGCCGCCCGCGACGGCACGGGCCGTGGCGGCGGGCAGGATGCATAGACCGTCATGAATTTCCCGACCTGGATGGCTGGCGTCCAGCAGCGCACCGAGGCCGCCCTGGAGACCACCCTGCCCTCGCCCGAGCTTGCCCCCGGTCGCCTGCACGAAGCAATGCGCTATTCCGTGCTCGGCGGCGGCAAGCGCGTGCGCCCGCTGCTGTGCCATGCCGCCGGCGCGGTATTCGGCGCCGACAGCAGCGTGCTCGATGTTCCGTCCGTCGCCGTCGAGCTGATCCACGCCTATTCGCTGGTCCATGACGATCTGCCCTGTATGGATGACGATGTCCTGCGCCGCGGCAAACCGACCTGCCACGTCGAATTCGATGAAGCGACCGCACTGCTGGTCGGCGATGCCCTGCAGACCCAGGCGTTCAACGCGCTGTCGAAGCATCTTCCGGGAATAGCACCGGCGCGGCAGCTCGACATGCTCAACCTCCTGGCGACGGCCTCGGGTTCGCGCGGCATGGCCGGCGGACAAGCCATCGACCTTGCGGCCGTCGGGCAGCAGCTGACCGTCGGCGAACTCGAGTTCATGCACATCCACAAGACCGGCGCCCTGATACGCGCCGCCGTGCTGCTCGGCGCCCACTGCGGCGAGGCCCTGCCCGAGGCCATGGAACATCTCGGGCGCTACGCCAACCGCATCGGGCTGCTGTTCCAGGTGGTCGACGACATCCTCGACGCCGAAGCCAGCACGGCCACGCTGGGCAAGACGGCCGGCAAGGATGCCGCCGCCAACAAGCCCACCTACGTCAGCATCCTCGGCGCGCGCGAAGCCAAGGCGATGTCCGCCAAGCTTCGGCAGGATGCGCACGACGCACTCGAACCGTTCGGCGAATCCGCCCTGCGCCTGCACGAACTTGCCGACTTCATCGTCGCGCGGACCTTCTGATGAACCACACCCTGCTCGACACCATAGCCTCGCCGGCCGACCTGCGTGCACTCGCGCGCGACCAACTGCCCCAACTGGCCGAAGAACTGCGGGCCTTCCTGCTCGAATCCGTTTCGAAGACCGGCGGGCATCTGTCGTCCAACCTGGGCACCGTCGAACTGACCGTCGCGCTGCACTACGTGTTCGACACTCCGGCCGACCGGCTGGTGTGGGACGTCGGCCACCAGACTTATCCGCACAAGGCACTGACCGGCCGCCGCACCGGCATGGAACGGCTGCGCATGAAGGGCGGCGTTTCCGGCTTTCCGCGCCGCTGCGAGAGCGAATACGACACTTTCGGCGTCGGCCATTCGTCCACCTCGATTTCCGCCGCGCTGGGCATGGCCATCGCGGCGCGCAACAAGGGCGAGGAGCGGCGCGTGGTGGCGATCATCGGCGACGGCGCGATGTCCGCCGGCCAGGCCTTCGAGGCACTCAACAACGCCGGCGTGGTCGATGCCAATCTGCTGGTCATCCTCAACGACAACGACATGTCGATCTCACCGCCGGTCGGCGCGCTGAACAAGTACCTGGCGCGGCTGTTGTCGGGCGGGACTTTCAATGCCGCCCGCCGTGCCGGGGAAAAAGTCCTTTCCGTGATGCCCAATGTGCTGGAATTCGCCAACCGGGTCGAGGAACATGTCAAAGGCATGATCTCGCCGGGCACGCTGTTCGAGGAGTTCGGCTTCAATTACATCGGCCCCATCGACGGCCACGACCTCGATGCGCTGATTCCGACGCTGCAGAACCTGCGCCGGCTCACGGGCCCTCAATTCCTCCACGTGATCACGCGCAAGGGACAGGGCTACAAGCTGGCGGAGGCGGACCCGATTTTGTACCACGGCGTCGGCAAATTCGATGCCGCCAACGGCATCGAGCAGGCCAAGGGACCCGGCCGGCCGACCTACACCCAGGTCTTCGGCGACTGGCTGTGCGACCAGGCCAAGGCGGAACCGCGCCTGATCGGCATCACGCCGGCGATGCGTGAGGGCTCCGGCATGGTGCGCTTCGCCCAGGAGTTCCCGCAGCGTTTTTTCGACGTCGGCATCGCCGAACAGCATGCGGTGACCTTCGCCGGCGGGCTGGCCTGCGACGGCATGCGGCCGGTGGTGGCCATCTACTCGACTTTCCTGCAGCGCGCCTACGACCAGCTGATCCATGACATCGCGCTGCAAAACCTGCCGGTGGTGTTCGCCATCGACCGCGGCGGGCTGGTGGGCGCCGACGGCGCCACGCACAACGGCGCCTTCGACCTGTCCTACCTCACCTGCATCCCCAACATGGTGGTGATGACGCCGAGCGACGAAAACGAATGCCGCACCATGCTGACGACCGCGCTGACCATCGACGGCCCGAGCGCAGTGCGCTATCCGCGCGGCAGCGGACCGGGTACCGCCGTCGAACCCGGTCTGGCAACCCTGCCGGTGGGCAAGGGCGAGTTGCGCCGCCAGGGCAAACGGGTGGCGCTGCTGGCCTTCGGCGCGATGCTGGCCCCGGCGCTCAAGGCCGCAGAAACGCTGGATGCCACGGTCGCCAACATGCGCTTCGTCAAGCCGCTGGACGCCGGACTGATCGCGCAACTCGCCGGGAGCCATGACCTGCTGGTGTCGATCGAGGAGAACGCCCTGATCGGCGGCGCAGGGGCCGAGGTGGCGCGTGCGCTGGAGTCGGCCGGTTTGCGTACCCCGTTGCTGCGGCTGGGCCTGCCCGACCATTTCATCGACCATGGCGATTCCGCCCTGTTGCTGGCGGAAGCAGGTCTGGACGACGCAGGCATCGTGCAAAGCGTGACCGCACGATTGGCCGCGGACCGCCAATAGTTGAGTAAATTCGTCGGATAATGGTATAGTTCGCCCGCAGCGCCCAAACCACCCACGGAACCCCCATGAATTCCAGGAACCCCATGGCCACCACCGACAAATCCGTCATTGCCGACGTTCAAAGCAGCCCGGATTCGCGCCAGCTGCCGATCAACAAGGTCGGCATCAAGGACATACGCCATCCGATCAAGGTGTTGGACAAGAGCGGCGGCGTGCGCCACACGATCGCCAACTTCAACATGTATGTCGGCCTGCCCCATGACTTCAAGGGCACCCACATGTCGCGCTTCGTCGAAATCCTCAATTCGCACGAGGAAGAGATCTCGGTAGAAAGTTTCGAAACCATGCTGCGCGAGATGGTGACCCGCCTCGAGGCGGAGACCGGGCATCTCGAAATGAACTTCCCGTATTTCATCAACAAGGTGGCGCCGGTGTCCGGCGTCAAGAGCCTGATGGATTACGACGTGACCTTCATCGGCGAGATCGTCGAGGGCGGCCGTTACCGGCAAACCATCAAGGTGGTGGTGCCGGTGACCAGCCTGTGCCCGTGCTCGAAGAAGATCTCGGAGCGCGGCGCGCACAACCAGCGGTCCCACGTGACGATCACCGCCACCACCAACCAGCTGGTGTGGATCGAGGACATCGTGCGCATGGCGGAAACCCAGGCCTCATGCGAGCTCTACGGCCTGCTGAAGCGTCCCGACGAAAAATACGTGACCGAACGGGCCTACGACAATCCCAAGTTCGTCGAGGATCTGGTGCGCGACGTCGCCGGCGTGCTCAATGCCGATCCGCGCATCGATGCCTACGTTGTGGAAAGCGAGAACTTCGAATCGATCCACAACCACTCGGCCTATGCGCTGATCGAGAACGACAAAAAGCGCTACTGAACACGATCGACCAGAACAAACGGGCCGTCCGGTGGATGCCGGACGGCCCGTTGTTATTTTGCAGCGGCCGATCAGGCCTTGTTATCGCGGCTTTTAGTTCCGGCTAACGCCCGCTGACGCGGGCATTAGCCTTCACTGAAAGCTCACGCCTTGCGCGTGAGTTTCTCCTTGATCCGAGCCGACTTGCCGGAGCGATCGCGCAGGTAATACAGCTTGGCGCGGCGGACGTCGCCGCGACGCTTGACTTCGATGCTGGCGATCAGCGGCGAATAGGTCTGGAAGGTACGCTCGACGCCCTCGCCGGACGAGATCTTGCGCACGATGAAATTGGAGTTGAGGCCGCGATTGCGCCTGGAAATGACCACGCCCTCGAACGCCTGGACACGCTTGCGATCGCCTTCGACCACATTCACGTTGACGACCACGGTATCGCCGGGGGCGAACGCCGGCACCGTCTTGCCGATGCGCTCGATTTCCTCTTTTTCAAGTTGCTGGATCAGGTTCATTGCTTTGCTCCTTCGGTTATGGCTGCGGAAACGCCCGCCAGCCTTGCGCCAGAGCAGGATTGCTCGCCATCCTGGTACGCGCCGTTTCTAATGGCTTTCCCGCCGTAATTCAGCCAGCAGGTCAGCCTCTTCGCTACTCAACACCCTCGCCTCAAGCAGGTCCGGGCGCCTTTGCCACGTCCGTCCCAGCGCCTGTTTCAGGCGCCAGCGCCGGATTACCTCGTGGTTGCCGGACAACAGCACATCCGGCACCGCTTTTCCTTCGTACACCTCCGGCCGCGTGTAGTGCGGACAGTCCAGCAAGCCCGCGGCAAACGAATCCTGCACCGCCGACGCCTCGTCGTTCAAGGCTCCCGGCAACTGCCTGATGCAGGCATCCATCAAGGCCATCGCCGCCAGTTCGCCGCCGGACAACACGAAGTCACCCAGCGACAGCTCCTCATCCACGCAGCGCTCGATCAGCCGCTCGTCAATTCCTTCGTAGCGCCCGCACAACAGGATCGCCCCGTCGCTTGCCGCCAGTTCCGCCACCCGGCGCTGGTCGATCCGCGCGCCCTGGGGCGAAAGGTAAATCACTTTCGCCGTACCGCCGGCGCCGACTTTTGCGGCCGCCTTTGCCGAGCCTATGGCCTGCTCCAGCGGTGACGCCAGCATCACCATCCCGGGGCCGCCGCCATAGGGCCGGTCATCCACCGTCCGATGCACGTCCTGCGTCCATTGCCGGGGATTCCAGCATTCGATCTGCCACAGCCCCCGCTCCAGCGCGCGCCGGGTGATTCCCGAAGCCGTCAGCGCCGCGAACATCTCGGGGAACAGCGTAACGACATCGAAACGCAGGCTCACCAGTCGAGACCCCAGTCGGCGCGGATGACTCCGCCCGGTACATCCACCCTTGCAACCACCTGCTCGACGAAGGGCAGCAATCGCTCGCGCTCTCCGTCGCTTACCACCAGGACCTGGTTCGCCCCCGTCTCGACCAGAGACGTGACCCGCCCCAGGGGCTGGTCCTGCAAATTCACCACTGCCAGCCCGATCAGGTCGGCCCAGTAGTATTCGTCCTGCGCCGGCGGCGGCAGGGCATCCCGCGGCGCACCGATATAGCAACTGCCCAGCGCTTCCGAGGCGTCCCGGTCATCGATGCCGGCCAGCTTGGCCACGACGCCATCGCCATGCTGCCTGACCGCTTCGAGGGCATGCGCCCGCCAACCTGCTGCCGGTGCATCGGCATCCGCGGCGAGCCACCACTGCGGCATCTTCCGCCACGCCGCGGGATCATCGCCGAAGGGATGAACCCGCAACCAGCCTTGTACTCCGAACGGGGCGACGATGCGCCCCAATACGATCATGCGCTTCAGGCGGCCTTCGGCGCTGCCGCCTGCTTGACCAGGCGCGCGGCGGTTGGCGACAACTGGGCGCCATGCCCCTGCCAGTACGCCAGCCGCTCGGTGTTGATCACCAGGCCCGGCTCGCTTTCGGCGGCAACCGGATTGAAATAACCGATGCGCTCGATGAAGCGGCCATCGCGGCGGTTGCGCGAATCGGCAACCACCATGTTGAAGAACGGGCGCTTCTTGGCACCGCTGCGGGCAAGGCGAATGACAACCATGGTGTTCTCTTGTAAAGCCGGAAAGCCGGTGATTTTATTCCAAAAAGCCGGATAAAACAAGGCGCAACCCGAGGCTTTTGGCGGGTACGGCTGTGTCCTCCGGCCTGCCTTTCATCCGCGCGGGAGGGAAAACACTTCGCGGATGGTCTGCTGGATGCCGATTGCCGCCTGGCGGGGACTCGCCGCCTGGCGGATCGGGCGGCCGACAACGATGTAGTCGGCGCCGTTCCTGAAGGCCTGGGCGACGTCGACGGTGCGTTTCTGGTCGTCGGCAGGCTTGTTCTCGACCGGCCGTATGCCGGGCGTGACCACCAGCAGCCGGTCGCCCAATTCGCGGCGGATCATGGGCGCCTCGAGCCCGGACGAAACGATACCGTCCACCCCGGCGGCCAGCGCGCGGCGCGCACGGGAAAGCACCAGCGTGTCCACCTCGCAGGTAAAACCGAGATCATCGAGGTCGCCGCGATCCAGGCTGGTCAGCACGGTGACGGCCAGGATCTTAAGATCGCCCTTGTCCTTGACGGCCGCCTCCATGATCGCCTGGTTGCCGTGGATGGTCGCAAAGCTCGCTCCGCTGCCGGCCAGGGCCCGCACGGCGGAACGCACCGTCTCCGGCACGTCGAAGAATTTCAGGTCGACGAAAACCTTTTTTCCCTGCCCGACCAGCCAGCGCAACAGGTCGAAATAGCCGCCGGTCATGAACAGCTCGAGTCCGATCTTGTAAAAAACCACGGCGTCGCCCAGCTCGACCACCAAAGCCCGCGCCGATTCGGCGTCGGGAAGGTCAAGAGCCACGATCAAACGATCCCGCGGATCGATGGGTTTGCTCGACAGCAAGCTGGTCATTTCCGACACCTCATCAATGAACAAGTCAAAATCGATACGGATTCTACTAGAATCACTTTTCGTCCCCGGCCGGCAGTTCCTCCGATCATGCGCAGCAAGAAAATTTCTCCGCCGCCGATCAAACTTCAACAGGTGCTGGACTGGCTCGCCGAGCCGCCGCCGGAAGATCCCCTGCTCGATCTGGTACCCCTGCGCAACCACCTGGCGGCGATTGCGTCGCTGGGCCTTCCGGTATTGCACCGCCTCAAGATCGACGAAC
>CAZGQB010000083.1:0-8213 GCA_964527055.1 uncultured Sulfuritalea sp. | reverse complement strand
GATGAAGATGTTCTTCGGCTTGATGCCCATTTTCAACGCCTTGGTGCGCGCCGGTTCGAGTTCCTCGCCTTGCCCCAGGTCGGCGGTGAAGGTCACCACCTCGCAGTGGTAGGTGTCCTGCAACCACTTGAGGATCACCGAGGTATCCAGTCCGCCCGAATAGGCGAGGACGACCTTGTTGTTTTCCGCTTTCTTTGCCGCTTTCATCATTCTTCCCTTAGTCATTCACCCTGCCCAGGAGCAGGAATTCCATCAAAGCCTTCTGCGCGTGCAGTCTGTTCTCGGCCTCGTCCCACACCACGCTTTGCGGCCCGTCTATCACTGCCGCCGCGACTTCCTCGCCGCGATGCGCCGGCAGGCAGTGCATGAATACGGCATCGGATTTCGCCGCGCGCATCATCTCCGCGTCGACCTGCCAATCGGCGAAATCGCGCAGGCGTTCTTCGTTTTCCGCCTCGAAACCCATCGAGGTCCATACGTCCGTGGTCACCAGGTCGGCGCCATGTGCCGCATCCATCGGATCGGCGAACTGCTCGAAGTGGTCGGTACCGTGCAGGCCGGCGCGCTCGGCTTCGACTTCGTAACCGGGAGGCGTGGACACCTTGACTTTGAAGTCGAAGATCTCCGCCGCCTGGAGCCAGGTGTTGCAGACGTTGTTCGAATCGCCGATCCAGGCCACGGTCCTGCCCTGGATCGCGCCGCGGCGCTCGATGAAGGTAAAGATGTCGGCCAGGATCTGGCAGGGGTGGTATTCGTTGGTCAGGCCGTTGATCACCGGTACCCGCGAGTGACTGGCGAAACGCTCGATGATCGCCTGCTCGAAGGTGCGGATCATGACGATGTCGCTCATGCGCGAAATCACCTGCGCCGCGTCCTCGACCGGTTCGCCGCGCCCCAGTTGCGAGTCGCGCGTGTTGAGGTAGATCGCCGAACCGCCGAGCTGGTGCATGCCGGCCTCGAAGGACAGTCGCGTGCGGGTGCTGGCCTTCTCGAAGATCATCACCAGGGTGCGATCCTGCAGCGGCCAGTAGCGCTGGTAGGCCTTGAAGCGCGCCTTGATGATGCGCGTACGGTCGAACAGGTAGGCTAGTTCGTCGCGCGCCAGATCCTTCATCTGCAGGAAATGCCGCGGCGTCGCCATGATCAGGCAGCCAAGAACTCTTTGATCAGCGGCACCAGCATCGCGACCAGTTCGGCGCCTTCGGCATCGCTCATGACCAGCGGCGGCAGCAGGCGCACCACCTTCTCGGCCGTGACGTTGATCAGCAGGCCGGCGCCCAGCGCCCGCTTGACCAGGTCGGCGCAGGGTCGATCAAGCTCGACGCCGATCATCAGGCCGTCGCCGCGAACCTCGACAAAGCCGGCGACCCCCGACAAGCCGTCATGCAAACCACCACGTATCGCTTCGCCCAGCGTCGTCGCGCGCGCCATCAGGCCATCCGCTTCGATCACCTCGAGCGTGGTCAGGGCGGCAACGCAGGCCAGCGGGTTGCCACCGAAGGTGGAACCGTGGTTGCCCGGCTTGAACACGCCGGCGGCACACCCTGCGGCCAGACAGGCGCCGATCGGCACGCCGGAACCCAGCCCCTTGGCCAGGGTCATGACATCGGGAAAGATACCGGCATGCTGATGGGCGAACCAGGCGCCGGTGCGGCCGATGCCGCACTGCACCTCGTCGACCATGAACAACCAGTTCTTCCGGTCACAAATCTGCCGCAGCGAGCGCATGAAATCCTTGTGCGCAATGTTGATGCCGCCTTCGCCCTGGATGGGTTCGAACAGCACCGCGACAATGTTCGGATTGCGCTCCGCCAGATTCTCGATCGCGGCGATGTCATCGAACGGCACCCTGACAAACCCGGTCACCAGGGGTTCGAAGCCGGCTTGCACCTTGCGGTTGCCGGTGGCCGAAAGCGTGGCCAGGGTGCGGCCGTGGAAAGCCTGCTCCATGACCACGATCGCGGGATGCTCGATGCCCTGCTGGTGGCCATACATGCGGGCCAGCTTGATCGCCGCTTCGTTGGCTTCGCAGCCCGAATTGCAGAAAAACACCTCGTCCATGGCGGACAGTGCGGCAAGGCGATCGGAAGCCGCTTCGGCCTCGCCGATGCGATACAGGTTCGAGGCGTGCATGAGGCGGCTGACCTGCGCGCTCAAGGCCTGCACCAGCCGGGGATGATTGTGGCCGAGCGTATTGACCGCGATTCCCGCCAGTGCATCGAGATAGGGCTTGCCCTTCTCGTCGAACAGCCGGCAACCCTGCCCGTGGGTGAAGGCGACCGGCAAGCGCCCGTAGGTATTCATCAGATGCGGCATGAATGCACTCCGCGAAAACGTAGTTTCAGGAAAACGCGGTTTCGGTGAGGCTTGACACCGGTCTCACCGGCGTCAGGCGGAGCGGCCGAAACCAAAAGCTCCACGCAAAAAACATACGGCGGCCGAAGAGCAACGCGGCCGCCGTGCTTGATAAACGCCTCTATACTAAGTGAAAAATTTGCCCCTGTACAGAGTGCAACGGCGGAGGTTCCGGCAGTGAGGATCGCGGTATTCAACCAGAAGGGCGGCGTCGGCAAGACCACCACGGTACTCAATCTCGCCGCCGCGCTGGCGCGGGATTCCGCGCCAGCCCTGCTGGTCGACCTCGATCCGCAGGCGCACCTGTCGGCGGTCCATGGCAAAGCGCTGGGCGAAGCGCACAACAGCGTGTTCGCGCTGTATCAGGACAACCGGCCGCTCGACGACTTGGCTGTGGCCTGGGACGGCGTCGGTCGCCTGATCCCGGCGCACGCGGAACTGATCAAGGTCGATTCCATATTCGGCAAGGGGCCCGCCATCCTCAACCGGCTCAGCATCGGCTTGCAGGCGCTGGAGGCAGCCGGTGGCGAAGACACCGTCCTGATCGACTGCTGCCCGTTTCTGGGAGTGCTCTCCCTCAATGCGATTTTTGCCGCCGACCGGATGCTGGTTCCCGTCTCGTCGGACTACCTCTCCCTGCGCGGTGCCCTGCAGATCGAACATACCTTGAAGGCCCTGGAGCCCGTGCTCAAGAGGCGCATCGAGCGCCGCTACCTGCTAACCCGGTTTGATCGACGCCGCAAGATGAGCTTCGACATCCAGGAACGCATGCGCCAGCAGTTCGGCGCCGAACTGTGCGAAACGGTCATTTCGGAAAATGTGGCGATCGCCGAAGCGCCTGCGCTGAGTCTCGACATCTTTTCCCACCACCCGACAAGCCGCGGGGCACAGGACTACCTGGCATTGATGGGAGAATTGCGCGCGGCCCGCTTCATCTGACGCTGCCGCTTGCAGTCACGCAGTTGGGGCCCGGCTACCGCCAGCAACCGGCTCAACGGACAATCAGGTTTGCGACTTCCTCGAAGCTGGCCACCGGTATGCGAACGCTGCCATGATGGCAGACGCAATCGATGATCTGGCAGTTGTGGTAGACCTGACGCAGCTTGCGCTGGGCGTCATGTTCATCGATGCCATGGATCATCAGGTTATCCACGACCACTCCCTGCCGGGTCCGGATACGGAACGCGTATTTTATGAACTGATGGGATTGCATAAAACCCCTTTCACTTCAATGAAGTTGCCTGAGTATATGCAGTGACTTCGACAAATTCAAGCTATTTGTCTAATTTAGATAGATATTTCAATTAACATTATGCCAATAGTGGTATTTCTGCAGGGCAGCCAGGAAATGATCGGCCCGGGCAGATCTGCCGGCAAGGCCTGATCGGGACGTGCCAGGGCCGACCGGGGAATATAGCCCGCGCGTCCAGTGCCGAAAAAAAGGCTGCCCCCCGCAAGGGGCAGCCTTCCTGTTCCAGCGCTTGCGCGCCGGTCAAGTTCAGAGTGCCTTGATCGCCGCGGAGAGGCGGCTCTTCTGGCGCGCTGCCAGGTTCTTGTGCACGATCTTCTTGTCGGCGATGGAGTCGATCACGGCCTGTGACTCCTTGAAGACGGCCTGTGCGGCGCTTTTGTCGCCGGCCTCGATCGCCTTGCGTACCTTCTTGATTGCGGTGCGCAACGTGGAACGCTGGCTCATGTTGTGCGCACGCTGCTCGGTCGCCTGACGGGCACGTTTGCGGGCTTGGACGGTATTGGCCATGGAGATATCCGGTAGATCTTGGAAAACGCGCAATTATAGGGGGGTCTTCTGCCCATTGCAAGCGGCTTCTGCCGGTGGCATCCCGGATAACATGCCGGCATGAATCTGCTCCGCGCACTGGCGACCGTCAGCGGGATGACCCTGCTGTCCCGCATCCTGGGCTTTGTCCGCGACTTCGTGATCGCCAGGACCTTCGGCGCCGGCATGATGACCGACGCCTTCTTCGTCGCCTTCCGCCTGCCCAACCTGCTTCGCCGCCTGTTTGCCGAGGGAGCGTTCTCGCAGGCTTTTGTTCCCGTCCTGGCCGAGTATCGCGGTCGTCGCGGGGAATTCGAGACCAAAACCCTGATCGATCGCGTCGCCAGCGTGCTGTTTCTTGCCCTTGTCGTCGTCAGCGCGCTCGGCGCGGTCGCCGCACCGGTGTTGATCGCCGTCACGGCCCCCGGTTTCAGCGCGGATGCAGAAAAGTTCCAGCTCACGGTGGAGCTGACCCGGATCACCTTCCCCTACATCCTGTTCATGTCACTGGTCGCACTGGCGGCCGGCATCCTCAATACCTGGAGCCGCTTCGCCCTGCCAGCCTTCACGCCAGTGCTGCTGAACCTGTCCTTCATCGGCATGGCACTGTTTGCGGCACCCTGGTTCGATCCGCCCATCCTCGCCCTGGCGTGGGCGGTAGTGCTGGGAGGCGTGCTGCAACTCGCAATCCAGCTGCCCGCGCTGGCCAGGATCGGCATGCTGCCCCGCTTCGACCCGGTCTGGCGCGACGAGGGCGTGCAGCGCGTCCTCAAGCTGATGGCGCCGGCCGTGCTGGGCGTTTCCGTGGCTCAGATCAGCCTGCTGATCAACACCATCTTCGCCTCCTTCCTCGAAACCGGCAGCGTCTCCTGGCTCTATTATGCCGACCGGCTGATGGAGTTTCCCGCCGGCCTGCTCGGCGCGGCGCTGGGCACCATCCTGCTGCCCAGCCTGGCCAAGACCCACACCGCCGGCAATTCCGGGGATTTTTCGGCACTGCTCGACTGGGGCTTGCGCCTGACCCTGATGCTGACCCTGCCGGCCTCGCTGGCCTTGGCAATGCTGGCCGTTCCCTTGCTGTCGACCCTGTTCCAGCATGGCGCCTTCGCCGCGACCGACGTACTGCGCACCCGCGAGGCGCTGGTGGCCTATTCGATCGGTCTGACCGGTCTGATCCTGGTCAAGGTGCTGGCACCCGGTTTCTATGCGCGGCAAGACATACGTACGCCAGTGAAAATTGCCCTCATCACCCTGGCGCTGACACAACTGATGAACGTCGCCTTCATCGGCTGGCTCAAGCACGCGGGGCTGGCGCTGTCGATCGGCCTCGCCTCCTGCTTCAACGCCGCAATGCTCTGGCGCGGCTTGCGCCGGCGGACGGTGTACCAGCCCCTGCCCGGCTGGGGAATGTTCATGGCCAAGCTGCTGGTGGCACTGCTGGCGCTGGGCGGCGTGTTATGGTTTGCCGCCGGAGCCGACGCGGCATGGCTGGCGATGAGCGGCGGCCAGCGCGTACTACAGTTGTCCGGCGTGGTCTGCGCAGGCATCACCTGCTACTTCGCCACCCTGTTCCTGCTCGGCTTCCGCCTGCAGGACTTCCGGCGCCGCGCGGCCTGATCAGTCGCCGCGGGCACCGCCCTCGCGGCGAGGATCAACGGCACCCACCCAGCCACCGCCGCGACGCACGATCAGGTGCAGGCCGCTGGTCATGTCCGAGCGCTGGACCGCATGGCCGCGCTTTTCGAGTTCCCGTACCACGTCATCGCCGATCCGGCCGCGCTCAACTTCGGTAGCGCCGTTGCGATTGCCGGCATGGCCCATCGCCAGGGCGGCTGCCGGCTCCATGCCGCCATCGAGCAAGGCCTGTAGCGTACGCGCCACGTAATTGATGATGCGACTGCCGCCGGGCGAGCCGAGCACGGCATGCAGCCGACCCTTCGAGTCGAACACCAGCGTCGGCGCCATCGAGGACAGCGGCCGCTTGCCGGCTTCCGCGCGATTGGCCACCGGCTTCCCCTCGCGTTCCGGCGTAAAGGAAAAATCGGTGAGCTGGTTGTTGAGCAGAAAGCCGTCGACCTGGATCCGGCTGCCGAAACCGGCCTCGATCGAACTGGTCAGGGCGACAGCATTGCCCCGGCCATCGACGACCGACAGGTGGGTGGTGGCAGGCAACTCCGGCGCATCACCGTCGGCCTGCACTTGCGTGGAAGGAACGCTACCCGGGGCGGCGATGCCCATGGCCCTGCCCGGGTCGATCAGGCGGCTGCGCCGCTCAAGGTAATCGTTCGCCAGCAACTCCCGCTGCGGAACCCGGACGAAATCCGGATCGCCGATGTAACGGGAGCGATCGGCATAAACCAGCCGTCCGGCCTCGGCGAAATGATGGACTGCATCGGCGCGTTCCGCGGGGCCTGGAGGCAGGCCGCTACGCTCGAGGATGCCGAGCAGTTGCAGGACGCCGATGCCGCCCGACGACGGTGGCGGCATGCCGCAGACGCGCCAGCTGCGGAAACTGCCGCAGACCGCCTCGCGCTGGAGCGGACGATAATCACGCAGGTCGCCGAGCGTAATGCGGCCGCCACGATTGGCGACCGCCGCGACGACGCGCTCGGCGGTCGCCCCGCGATGCAAGGCGCCGCTGCCTTCCTGTGCGACCCGGCGCAACATGTGGGCGAGTTCGGGGTTGCGCAGGATATCGCCGACCTCGAGCGGTTTGCCATCGGGCCGGTAATAGAGCGCGCATGCCGCCGCATCGTTGCGCAGCAGAGTGTCTTGGCCCAGTAACTGGTTTAGGCGCGGCGAAACCGGGAATCCGTTCTCTGCAAGCCGCACGGCAGGACTGAGCAAGCGCTCCCACTTCAGTTTGCCGTGCCGGCGATGCGCTTCCTCCAGCATCGCCAACAGGCCGGGGACACCGACCGATTTGCCGCTCGCCACCAGTTCCGCAAATGGCGCCAGACTGCCGTCGGCGCGTCGTGCAAAGTCGGTGCCGGTGGCGCGGGGCGCGATCTCCCTGCCGTCCCAGGCCGTGACGCGCCTGCTTCCCGCATCCCAGTGGAGCAGGAAACCTCCGCCGCCGAGTCCTGACGATTGCGGCTCGACCAGGTTGAGCACCCATTGCGCGGCGATCGCGGCGTCAAGTGCATTGCCACCCAGTTGCAGAATTTCCGCGGCGGCATCCGTAGCATGGGCATTTGCCGTGACAACCATGAAGCCGGCGCTGGCTGCCGCGGGTTGCGGCATGAAGCCGCTGGCAGCCTCCGGCTGGGAGGACTGCGACCAAACCCCGCCGGCGCCAGCCAGAATGGCCAGTGCCAAGAAAAAACGGGCAGCCCGCAGGCTGCCCGTTTGCTTGATAGCTCCGCCTGAAATCACACGACCAGCGGCAGGATCAGCAGCGCGACGATGTTGATGATCTTGATCAGCGGGTTCACCGCGGGTCCTGCCGTATCCTTGTATGGATCGCCCACGGTGTCGCCGGTCACGGCCGCCTTGTGCGCCTCGGAACCCTTGCCGCCGAAGTTGCCGTCCTCGATGTACTTCTTGGCGTTGTCCCAGCAACCGCCGCCGGTGGTCATCGAAATCGCAACGAACAGGCCGGTGACGATGGTGCCCATCAGCACGCCACCCAGGGCACGGACGCCGGCACCGACGCCACCCACGGCCGGCATCAAGAAGTTCATGACAACGGCGACCACGACCGGAACCAGCACCGGCAGCAGCGACGGGATCATCATCTCCCTGATCGCGGCCTTGGTCAGCATATCGACGCAGGTGCCGTATTCCGGCTTGGCCGTGCCTTCCATGATGCCCTTGATCTCCTTGAACTGGCGGCGCACTTCGACCACCACGGAGCCGGCGGCGCGACCCACCGCTTCCATGCCCATCGCGGCAAACAGGTAAGGCACCATGCCGCCGACGAAGAGCCCGATGATGACAGCCGGATCGGACAGGTCGAAAGCGAACTTGAGGCCGGGCTTGAGCGATTCCAGGCCATGCGTAAAGTCGGCAAACAGCACCAGCGCGGCGAGGCCGGCGGAACCGATGGCGTAGCCCTTGGTCACCGCCTTGGTGGTGTTGC
>CAZGQB010000082.1:0-8259 GCA_964527055.1 uncultured Sulfuritalea sp. | reverse complement strand
TGCAGGAAGCCAAGTGGCTGATCAAGAACGTGCAGCAGCGCTTCGACACCATCCTGCGCGTCTCGCAGGCCATCGTCGATCGGCAGCGGGCCTTCTTCGACCATGGCGCGGTGGCGATGCGGCCACTGACCCTGCGCGAGATCGCGGAAACCGTCGGCCTGCACGAATCGACGATTTCGCGGGTGACGACCCAGAAGTACCTGGCCAGCCCGCGCGGCATCTACGAACTCAAATACTTTTTTGGCAGCCACGTCGCCACCGATACCGGCGGCGCGGCGTCCTCAACCGCAATCCGGGCGCTGATCAAGCAATTGGTCGACGCCGAGGACGGCAAAAAGCCGCTCTCGGACGCCCGGCTTGCGGAAATCCTCGGCGAGCAGGGCATCGTCGTGGCGCGTCGCACCGTAGCGAAGTACCGCGAACTGCTCAATATCCCGCCGGTTAGCCTCAGGAAGGTTCTCTGAGAAAATACTTCTGACAAGGAGACATCATGAATCTCAACATCACTGGACACCACATCGAAGTCACCCCGGCCATTCGTGAGTACGTCACGGGCAAGCTTGATCGCGTGTTGCGACACTTCGACCAGGTGACCAGTTCCCACGTCATCCTGTCGGTTGAAAAACTGCAGCAGAAGGCCGAAGTCACGCTTCACGTCAAGGGCAAGGACATTTTTGCCGATGCCACCGACGGCGACCTCTACGCCGCCATCGACCTGGTGGCGGACAAGCTCGACCGCCAGGTGGTCAAGCACAAGGAGCGGGTCTCCCACCACAACCACGACAAGCGCAGCCAGGTCTGACAGGCCTGCAGCAGGGACGCGGGCCGGCCGGCAGCGCACGCACGTTAGCGTTATACTGCGCGCCGCCCCGCGCTCCGCCCAATCGCATAGCCGCCCTCCGCCATGAATCAGATTGCCAGCCTGCTGCCACCGGACAACGTGGTGGCCGACCTCGATGCCAGCAGCAAGAAGCGCGTATTCGAGCAGGTCGGGATATTGTTCGAAAACCAGCAGGGCATCGCCCGCAGCACGGTCTATGACGCCCTGTTCGCCCGCGAGAAACTGGGTTCCACCGGGCTGGGCCAGGGCATCGCGATTCCGCACGGCCGCATCAAGGGCCTCAAGACGCCGGTGGGCGCCTTCGTCCGCCTGCAGGCGGCAGTGCAATTCGACGCGCCCGACGGCAAGCCGGTGGGCCTGATTTTCGTGCTGCTGGTGCCGGAAGCCGCCAACGAGCATCATCTCCAGTTGCTCTCCGAGCTGGCGCAAATGTTCTCCGACAAGTGCTTCCGCGACCAGCTTGCCGCCGCTGCGGATGCCGCGGCACTGCACGGCCTCTTCGCAAATTGGCACGCCAGCTGATCGTTTCCCAGCTGTTCGAACGCAACCGGGAGCGCCTCCAGCTCTCGTGGGTCAGCGGCACCATGACGCGGGCGATCTGCACCAGCGAACATGTTGTTTCACCCGCCGACCTGATCGGCCACCTGAACCTGATGCATCCCGAACGCCTGCAGGTCATCGGCGCGCCGGAAGTCGCCTGGGCCGCGCGCCACCCGCTGGAGAAGGTCGCCCACCACATGCAGGAAATCTACGCCGCCCGACCGCCGGCGATCATCGTCGCCGATAACTGCGAAATAAACGAAGGCGTGCGCCTGGGTTGCGAAACCTCAGGCACGCCGCTCTTGAAAACCCCGCTGTCCTCGGCCTTCGTCATCGACACCCTGCGCTACTTCGTCTCGCGCCAACTGGCCGAAACCGGAACATTGCATGGCGTCTTCCTCGACGTGCTGGGCATGGGCGTGCTGATCACCGGCGACTCCGGCGTCGGCAAGAGCGAGCTCGGCCTCGAACTGATTTCCCGCGGCCACGGACTGGTCGCCGACGACGTGGTCGACATCTCGCGCGTCGGCTCCGACACGCTGGAAGGGCGCTGTCCGGAGTTGCTCAAGGATTTCCTCGAAGTGCGCGGGCTGGGCCTGCTCAACATCCGCACCGTGTTCGGCGAAACCGCCTGCCGGCGCAAGATGCGCCTCAAACTCATCGTGCATCTGCAAAAGCCGACACCGGGCGTGCCGGAAGCCGCGCGCCTGCCGCTCGACGCCCAGACCGAAACCATCCTCGGCGTACCCGTACGCCGCGTCACCCTGCCGGTCGCCGCCGGGCGCAACCTGGCCGTGTTGCTCGAAGCCGCGGTACGCGCCACGGTGCTGAAATTGCGCGGCATCGACAGCATGCAGGAGTTCGTCGACCGGCAGGAAGCCGCCCTCCGGGTCGACGCCGACAATAACGGGGTCAACTAAGTTCCGCCCTCCGCGTTAATCGCGGACGGCGCAGCATTCCGTTCGCCGCCCACTCATCCAGGAGACTCATCCATGAACAGACTCGCAACCCTTGCCCTGTCGGCCATTTTCGCCTCCGGCGTAGCGCTGGCCCAAACTCCCGCAGCAAAACCCGCTGAAGCCGCCAAACCCGCGGCAGCGCCTGCTGCGGCCCCTGCCAAACCCGCCGAAGCCGCCAAACCCGCGGCGGCCGCGCCCTCCGCCCCGGCTGCCAAGGCCGCCGCCGGCGACTGCGAAGCCAAGGCAGTGGGCAAGGACGGCAAGCCGCTGGCCGGCGCCGCCAAGACCGCCTTCATGAAGAAGTGCGAAGCCGACGCAAAGCCTGCCGCAGCCCCGGCCAAGGCCGCCGAAGCCGCCAAACCCGCCGCCAAGTCCGCTGCCGCCGGCGACTGCGAAGCCAAGGCAGTGAGCAAGGACGGCAAGCCGCTGCACGGCGCCGCCAAGACCGCCTCGATCAAGAAGTGCGAAGCCGACGCCAAGGCCGCCAAGTAAGCAGGCATCCGTCTCACAGGGAAGGCCGGCCCCGCAACCGGGGCCGGCTTTTTTTCGTCCCCTCCCCACGCCAGCAATTTTCCGCCTTCCTGCGACAGCCCGGCGGAGGCGGCATGAATTGGGTGATTCCACCCACTGAAAAATCTTCTTTGCCGGCTAGAATCATCACGGAATACCCTAGCCGCCCTGATTTTTGCAAGGAATCCCCAACCCATGAACAATCCCTACCCGCACCTGCTGGCGCCGCTCGACCTCGGCTTCACCACGCTGAAGAACCGCGTCCTGATGGGCTCGATGCATACCGGCCTGGAGGACATCGGCAACAGCCACGGACGCATGGCGGCCTTCTACGCGGCGCGGGCGAAGGGCGGCGTCGGCCTCATCGTCACCGGCGGCTTCGCGCCGAATCCCGACAGCATCGTGATGCAGGGCGCCTCGATCCTCGACAACGAGACGGAAGCCGCCAAGCACCGCGTCATCACCGACGCCGTGCATGCCCATGGCGGCAGGATCTGCGTGCAGATCCTGCATACCGGGCGCTACGCCTACACCAAACGTCCCGTCGCGCCCTCGGCGCTCAAGGCGCCGATCAACCCGGCGACGCCACATGCCCTCACCGAGGAAGAAATCCTCAAGACCATCGCCGACTACGCGCAGTGCGCGGCCATGTGCCAGTTCGCCGACTACGACGGCGTCGAGATCATGGGCTCCGAGGGCTACCTGATCAACGAGTTCCTCGTGCCGCACACCAACCACCGCGACGACCGCTGGGGCGGCAGCCTGGAAAACCGCATGCGCTTCGGCCTCGAAGTCATCCGCGCCGTGCGGGCGCGCGTCGGCGCCGAGTTCATCATCATCTTCCGGCTCTCGATGCTCGACCTGGTCGAAGGCGGCAGCACCTGGGACGAGGTGGTGGCCATGGCGCAGGCGGTCGAGAAGGCCGGCGCCAACATCATCAATACCGGCGTCGGCTGGCACGAGGCGCGCATCCCCACCATCTACACCGCCGTGCCGCGCGGCGCCTACACCGGGGTGACGCGGCGCATGAAGGGCAAGGTCGGGATACCGCTGATCACCACCAACCGCATCAACGATCCGCAGGTGGCCGAGGACATCCTCGCCCGCGGCGACGCCGACATGGTCTCGATGGCGCGGCCCTTCCTCGCCGACGCCGAGTTCGTGAACAAGGCGGCGGCCGGCACGCCGGAACGCATCAACACCTGCATCGGCTGCAACCAGGCCTGCCTCGACCACATCTTCGCCGGCCAGCTCTGCTCCTGCCTGGTCAATCCCTACGCCTGCCACGAAACGGATGTCGAGGTGCTGCCGACCGCCGCGCCGCAAAAGGTGGCCGTGGTCGGCGCCGGCATGGCCGGGCTCGCCGCCGCCACCACGCTGGCCGAACGCGGCCACAAAGTCACGTTGTTCGAGGCACAGGACCGCATCGGCGGCCAGTTCAACTACGCCAGGGCCATTCCCGGCAAGGAAGACTTCAACGACACGCTGCGCTACTTCTCGGTGCGCCTGAAGGAAACCGGCGTCGACCTGCAGCTGAATCGCCGTCCCGCCAGCGCCGACTTTTCGGGCTATGACCATGTCGTGGTCGCCACCGGCGTCACGCCGCGCACGCCGCCGATTCCGGGCGTCGACCATCCGAAGGTGCTGTCCTATCCCGAGGCGATCGAACATCCCGAACGCGTCGGCAAGACCGTCGCCCTGATCGGCGCCGGCGGCATCGGCTTCGATGTCGCCGAACTGCTGACCCATGTCCACAGCGACGACGAGATCGCCGCCTATCGGCGCCAGTGGGGCATCGACATCCACTACACCGACCAGCGTGGCGGCCTCGCCACGCCGCAGATGCCGTCGAGCCCGCGCGAAGTCTGGCTGCTGCAGAGGAAGGCCACCAAGCTCGGCGAAGGCCTGGCCAAGACCACCGGCTGGGCGCGTCGCCTGCTGCTGCAAAAGCGCGGCGTACACATGCTGGGCGGCGTCGAATACCTGAAGATCGACGATGCCGGCCTGCACCTCCGCGTCAATGGCGAGGAACGCCTGCTGCCGGTGGACACCGTGGTGCTCTGCGCCGGCCAGGAAGCCGAGCGCGGCCTGGTCGCTGCACTGGAAGCCGCCGGCATGGCCCACACGGTGGTCGGCGGCGCCGACGTCGCCAGCGAACTCGACGCCAAGCGCGCGATCTGGCAGGCGACGGAATTCGCGGTGGAGTTCTAAGCAGCTACTCCATCGCGGGGCGGATTGGCAGGCTGAAGCCGGCCCCACTGGAAGCCTCACATGCGAGGCTGCTACGCCAGAAACTCCGCCCAGGCGCCCGGCGCACGCACCGGCAGCGGCGCATAGCCCGGCATCGCCAGCAGACGTTGGCGAAAGGTGTTGCCCTGCAGGCGGGCGAGGAAGGCCCTGCCTTCCGGACTGGCAGCAATCGCATTGGGCATCGCAAAACCGTAGCGCTCGCTGATCAGCGGCACGAAACCGAGGTCGTAGCGCGCAGCAGCAGCCTCGATGCCGAAGCCGACGTCGGCCTGCCCGGCGGCAATCGTCGCGGCAACCGCCTCATGGGTGAATTCCTCGTGGTGGTAGCCGGGGATGCTCTCCGGGCGCAGGCCGTTGGCCGCCAGCAGCTGATCGATCATGGTCCGGGTGCCGGAGCCGCGCTGGCGGTTCACCAGGCGCAGGCCGCGCCGCGAAACATCGGACAGCGACTGCACCCGATGCGGATTGCCGCGTGCGACGATCAGGCCCTGGCTGCGCCGCATCACCGGCAGGCAGACATGGCGCGCCGGGTCCAGCCAGCGCCCGAGCCAGCCCTCCAGTTGCGCCACTGTCCAGCTTTCCGGCAGATGGAAACCGGCCATTTCGCATTCGTCGCGGCCCAGTTCGGCCAGCGCCTCCTCGCTGCCGCGCCAGAACAATTCGAAGCGGATGCGGCGACCGTGCTCGACCCAGTCGGCCAGCGCCAGGTCGTGGCTCGCCGCCAGCCGCAGGCGCTCGGGGGCGACCCGGACCACCGGCGCCAGCAAGGCTTCCAGCCGGCGCTGCCAGGGGGCGTGCACCTCGTCCAGCGCCCTTCTCGCCGCCGTATCAAGATCAACCAAGGCGGCGCCGAACTCGGTCAGGCGCGTGCCGCGGCCGCGTTCCATGATCACCATAGCGGCACCCAGCGCCTGCTCGCAGTCGCGCAGCAGGCCCCAGGCCGAACGGTAGGACATGCCGGCCTCGCGCGCGGCAGCGCCCAGCGCCCCGCCGGCGGCCAGCGCCGTCAATAGCTGAAGCAGGCGCGAACCATCGACCTCCCCTAGCAGGAGGCCGAAATCCCAGTTCCAGCGCAGGCGCGGAATGACACGAGTAGTTGCAGGCGGCGACATATTTGATCCTTTAAAAACAGACTTTAACATGTCATTTTTATGCACAACTTTTCATAAATATCGGCATGATCGCTCTCAGCGACTCCTTCCTCACCGCCTGGCAACTGGTCGCGGCGGCGGACACCAAGCTTGCCACGATCGTCTGGCTCAGCCTGCGCGTGAGCCTCGCCGCCACACTAATTGCCTGCATCGTAGGCATGCCGATCGGCGCGCTGCTGGCGGTCGGCCGCTTCCCCGGGCGGCGCGCGCTGATCGTGCTGTTCAACGGCCTCATGGGCCTGCCGCCGGTGGTGGTCGGGCTGCTGGTCTACCTGCTGCTGTCGCGCGCCGGTCCGCTGGGGGCTTACGGCCTGCTGTTCTCGCCGACGGCGATGGTGATCGCCCAGGCAATACTGGTCACGCCCATCGTCGCCGCGCTGACCCGCCAGGTGGTGGCGGACGAATGGAGCGAATACCGCGAGCAACTTCGGTCGCTCGGCGCCAGCCGCCCGCGTGCCGCCGCGACACTGCTCTGGGACGGCCGCTTTTCGCTGTCCACGGCGGCGCTGGCCGGCTTCGGCCGCGCCATCGCCGAGGTCGGCGCGGTGATGATCGTCGGCGGCAACATCGACGGCGTGACGCGCGTGATGACCACCACCATCGCGCTGGAAACCAGCAAGGGCGACCTGCCGCTGGCCTTGGCGCTGGGCAGCATCCTGATCGCCGTGGTGCTGACAATCAACGCGGTGGCCTACGCCGTGCGCGGCTGGGCGGAAAGGAGATGGGGGTAAACGGCACACCCTGGCTCACCATCGAAAACCTCGGCCTGACCGAGGGCGGCACGCGCATCATCGACGATGTCTCGCTGAAGCTGGCCTCGCAACGCACCGTCGTGCTCGGCCCCAACGGCGCCGGCAAGAGCACGCTGCTGCGGCTGATCCACGGCCTGCTGCATCCCAGCGGCGGCGCACTGTGCTGGACGCAAGCGCTGACGCAGGCCATGGTCTTCCAGCGGCCGGTGATGCTGCGTACCACTGCGCTGGCCAACGTGGTCTACGGCCTCAAGCTCAAGGGCCATACGACGACCGAATGCGATCGGCGCGCGCGGCAGGCGCTGGACCGCGTCGGGCTCGAAACTCTCGCCCGGCGTCCGGCGCGGCTATTGTCCGGCGGCGAGCAGCAGCGCGTCGCGCTGGCCCGCGCCTGGGCGCTGGAGCCCGAACTGCTGATCCTCGACGAACCCACCGCCAGCCTCGACCCGGCCAGCAGCCGCGAGGTGGAACGCATCATCAACGAGATCGCCGCCGGCGGCACGCGCATCCTGATGACCACCCACAACCTCGGCCAGGCAAAACGGATCGCAGAGGAAATCATCTTCATCGACCGCGGCCGCATCGTCGAACAGACCACGGTCGCGCAATTCTTCAACCAGCCGCAGACCGAAGCGGCGCAAGGCTTTCTCCAGGAGGAAATGCCATGATCACACGTCGCCTGTTCTGTTCCGCCCTCGCCGCCTGCGGCCTGCTGGCCGGCACGACAAGCCATTCCCAGGAGCGCTTCATCACCGTCTCCTCGACCACCTCGACCGAGCAGTCCGGCCTTTTCGGCCACCTGCTGCCGGCCTTCGAAAAGGCCAGCGGCATCAAGGTGCGCGTCGTCGCCCTGGGCACCGGCCAGGCGCTGGATATGGCACGGCGCGGCGATGCCGACGTGGTGTTCGTGCACGACAAGGCCGCCGAGGAAAAATTCATTGCCGAGGGCTACGGCGTCAAGCGCCAGGAAGTCATGTACAACGACTTCATCGTCGTCGGCCCCAAGGCAGATCCGGCCAAGGCAACAGGAAAGGACATCCTCGAAGGCCTGCGCCGCATCGAGGTCGCCAAGTCGCCCTTCGTTTCGCGCGGCGACAAGAGCGGCACCCATGCGGCCGAACTGCGCTACTGGAAGGCCGCCGGCGTCGACCTCGACAAGGCCAGGGGCCCGTGGTACCGCGATACCGGTTCCGGCATGGGTCCGGCGCTCAACACCGCCGCCTCGATGAACGCCTACATCCTGGCCGACCGCGGCA
>CAZGQB010000081.1:0-8265 GCA_964527055.1 uncultured Sulfuritalea sp. | reverse complement strand
TGAACCACAGCAAGCGCTTCTGGGCCGTGGTCGGCTCGCTCTATCCCGAATGGCAAGCCGCCCGCGACGAACTCAGGCAGCGCGCCACCTCGCTGCCCATTCTTTGACCCCGGAGACCCCGCGATGAGACTTCTTCACACCATGCTGCGCGTCGGCGACCTCGACAAGTCGCTGGCCTTCTACACCGAAGTGCTGGGCATGCGGCTGCTGCGCCGCAACGACTACCCCGAAGGAAAATTCACGCTCGCCTTCGTCGGCTACCAGGACGAGAAGGACGGCGCCGTGATCGAGCTGACCCACAACTGGGGCGTCGAGCGCTACGAGATCGGCACCGGCTACGGTCATATCGCGCTGGCGGTGGACGACGCCTATGCCGCCTGCGCCGAAATCAAGTCACGCGGCGGCAGGGTCACGCGCGAGGCCGGACCGATGAAGGGCGGCAGCAGCGTGATCGCCTTCGTCGAGGATCCCGACGGCTACAAGATCGAGCTGATCGAGCGCAAGTAGCCGGAAACCCGGCGACATCCGGATCCCCGGCTCTGGGATGAATGCAAATGCGCCTGCTGTTCCTTGCCCTGCTGTGTTGGACCAGCCTGAGCCGTGCTGACCAGGTACAGGTCGCCGTCGCCGCCAATTTCACCGCCACGGCCAAACTCCTCGCCACCACCTTCGAACGGGAGACGGGCCACAAAGCGCTACTGGCCTTCGGCGGCACCGGCAAGTTCTACGCCCAGATCCGGAATGGCGCGCCCTTCGAGGTGCTGCTGGCCGCCGACGACGAAACTCCGGCCCGACTGGAAGCCGAGGGCGCGGCGGTCGCCGGAACACGCTACACCTATGCCGCCGGCCGCCTCGCGCTCTGGTCGGCGCGGCCCGGCTATGTCGATGGCAAGGGCGAGGTGTTGAAGAAGGGCGGCTTCAGGCACCTCGCCATCGCCAACCCGAAGCTCGCCCCCTATGGCGCCGCCGCGGTCGAGGTGCTGGCTGCGCTGAAACTACTTGAAATCGTGCAGACAAAATTCGTCCAGGGTGAAAACATCGCCCAGACCCACCAGTTCATCGCCAGCGGCAATGCCGAGCTGGGCTTTGTCGCCCTGTCGCAGATCATGCAGGACGGCGGGATCGCCGCGGGCTCGGCCTGGATCGTGCCGGCCGGGCTGCACAAGCCGATCCGGCAGGATGCGGTGTTGCTGAACAAAGGCCGCGGTCGCCCCGCCGCCGAAGCCTGGCTGGGCTTCCTCAAGAGCGACAAGGCGAAGGCCATCATCAGGTCGTTCGGTTACGAGATCTGACATCCATCGGGCCATCATCAGCACGCCGCGCAGGCAGCGCGCACCGGCGCTTGAGGTTGTGCGGCAGTCAGGTCAGGGGTTCGGGCTGCGGCTCGAAGGGTGGGTGCGGCGGGTGTTAATTGTCGGTGCTGGCGGGACGGAGAGTGTCGGGAGTTCGGGCGAAGCAAACTATGGAGTTCAACGACGACTGCATTCGGAATTCACCCAATTTCCGTCTCTCATCAATTTAGGCCACCGCTGGAATTAGTTCCAAAATTAGAGCAAATCAGTGAAGTAAAATCTTTCTTATCTAAGTCGACGGACGGCCTCAAACGCATAGGCGAAGTCGGAGTTATTTCCAGGAAGGACCTCTGGCGCGTTGAGATTGCGCTTTAGGAAGCGAAATGCAGTCGGTACCGCAATTCCTGCTAACGCACCGAATTCGACAGGGATTCCGTTTAGGGATGCGGCCGCACCGCCCAGGGCAGTCCAAAAGCCAAGAGATGGGTTGGTTGTATACAAGCCAACCGAGTCGACTACCGTATGAATACCTGACCCGCGCATAGCTTTGTGAACATCAGCGAGTGAGGTCGATAGCTCCGAAATCGCCGCAAGCGTTGCCCTTTGCTCATCAGCGGAACTGAGAATTTTTTCCCTCAGGGCATCAAGCGCAAAACGAAGTCGTTCTAATTCTGCTTGGTGCGCTGCTTTGAATTCCAGTATCTCCACAAACGGCGTTTCTCCTGAAGGGACTGGCAGGCAGTTAATGAGTTGGACATCTATAAGCTCCCTTTCGATACGACCAGGAAGGATTAGCTGTTCGCCACCGGACTGTCCGACTGTCCAGATTTGCTTGGTTTCGGTGGCCAAGCTTTCTGCAGCCTTAACTGTGGCTGCAGAAAATGCAATTAGCGAGTGATTTTCGGGAAGGCCAAAGACGCTCATTCCGCCTTCGCGTGCCGGCGGGAGCGCCCCAAAATCTAGTGACGTAACATCAATAACTCGGGTGCTGAAGACTCCTGCCGCCTCGAGAAACTTGGTGTCATCGGTGGCACCTCCTGTCATTAAAGCGCCACCACGGCCGACTCCAGCAAAAACAATCTTGTCCCAATAAAGCAACCATTTCACGAGGTCCGCGTTTTCAACTTTCCCTGATAGGCTTTTGATTACCCCCTCTTCGTTTAGAGTGAACTTAAATCCAATCACAATTCCACGTTCCATATCGAGCGTCCTTCGTCTTACGTCGTGTCTGTTCGCAATCCTACGAAACCGTATCTGGAGCAGCAGGAACCCCAGCGAAGTAACACGAGACTATGGATACAGAAGAAACCTTCTTTAAGGAGGCAGCATTATCGTCATAACGACTGCAAGGTTGTCGAAATACGTCATTAAGGTCAAGCAGCAAGTTCGGCAACCTCAGCCAATCAACCGCCGCACCACAAGCGCCGACTTTCGTCAGTGGGGAATCGCCCGCTACGCACCGCACTAACGCCACCGGGCGCCCTTCCCTCCCCGCCTTCGGCGCCGATTGCGGCCGCGCATAGCACGTTGCCGAGGGCACGCCGGTGATGACCAATGCTCCCCGTGTAATTGAAAGCGACCAGGTATATACTCTTGGATATACTTTTATCAGGAGGCAGGCCATGATTGAAACCCGCACCGCAAAACTGTTCAAGAACGGCGCCAGCCAGGCGGTTCGCCTGCCGGCTGAATTCCGATTTGAAGGCGAAGAGGTTTTCGTCAGCCGCGACGAGGCCACCGGCGACGTACTGCTCTCGACCCGACCCGGAGCGCGCACCTGGGGCGAGTTCTTCAGCCTGGTCCGCTCTCTTGATCTGCCCGACGATTTCATGAGCGAGCGGCCGATGAACGTTCCGCCGCCGGTCCGTGGCGCCTTCGACGACGAAACCGGCGCCTGAACCATGTACATGCTGGACACCGACATCGCCAGCCATGTCATCAAGGGCCGCTCGCCGGCCGTCGAGGCTCGACTGTCATCGATTCCACCGGACCGGATTTGCATCTCGGCGGTGACGCGGGCCGAATTGCTGTACGGCTTGAAGCGTCTGCCGCCGGAACATCGCCTGCACATCGCCGTGCAACAGTTCCTGAAGATCGTCCGCACGCTGCCCTGGGATTCCGATGCCGCCGAGTACTACGCCGACATCCGCCATCAGCTTGCAACAAAGGGCCAGCCCTTCGGCGAAATGGACATGATGATAGCCGCGCATTCGCTGGCGGTCGGGGCGGTACTGGTGAGCAACAACCAGCGCCATTTCAAGCGTATCAAGGCACCGCTGCGGCTGGAAAACTGGACTGGCAAATAGCTGCCATGAATCCCGCCGACTTCGCCGCGATCTGGCTGACTTTCAAGCTGGCCACGGCCACCACGCTGATCCTGCTGCTGGTCGGCACGCCGCTCGCCTGGTGGCTGGCGCGCACGCGCTCGTGGTGGAAGGGTCCGGTCGGCGCCGTGGTGGCGCTGCCCATCGTGCTGCCGCCGACGGTGCTCGGCTTCTACCTGCTGCTGCTGATGGGGCCGGAGGGCGTGGTCGGCCGCTTCACCGAATGGGCCGGCATCGGCCTCCTGCCCTTCACCTTCTGGGGCCTGGTGGTGGCCTCGGTGTTCTATTCCATGCCCTTCGTCGTGCAGCCGATCCAGAACGCTTTCGAGGCCATCGGCGAGCGCCCGCTGGAAGCCGCCGCCACCTTGCGCGCATCGCCGCTCGACGCCTTCTTCAGCGTCGCCGTGCCGCTGGCGAAACCCGGCTTCCTCGCCGCGACGATACTGGGCTTCGCCCACACCGTCGGCGAGTTCGGCGTGGTGCTGATGATAGGCGGCAACATCCCGGACCGGACGCGCGTCGTCTCGGTGCTGATCTACGACCACGTCGAGGCGCTTGAATACGGCCAGGCGCACTGGCTGGCCGGCGGCATGCTGGCATTCTCCTTCATCGTGCTGCTGGCGCTGTACACGCTGAATCCGACCGGGCGACGCAAATGAGCATCGCCGCGACCTTCCGTTTGGACTACCCGGGCTTCACGCTCGACGTCGACCTCGACCTGCCGGGCAGCGGTGTCACCGCCGTCTTCGGCCAGTCGGGCTGCGGCAAGACCACGCTGCTGCGATGCATTGCCGGCCTGGAACGCGGTGCGGGCCGGCTGGCCGTGAATGGCGAAACCTGGCAGGACGAGACCCGCTTCGTGCCGACCCACCGCCGCCCGCTCGGCTATGTGTTCCAGGACACACGGTTATTCGCCCACCTGACCGTGGCCGGCAATCTCGACTACGGCATGCGCCGCGCATTTCGCCGTGGCACCAGCGCCGACTTCTCGCGGCGCGCGGCCGTCATCGACCTGCTCGGCCTCGGCTCCCTGCTTGAACGTTTGCCCGACCGGCTTTCCGGCGGCGAGCAGCAGCGCGTCGCCATCGCCCGCGCGCTGCTCACCGCGCCGCGCCTGCTGCTGCTGGACGAACCGCTGACGGCGCTCGACCACGGGCGCAAGCAGGAATTCCTGCCCTGGCTGGAGCGCCTGAGGGACGAGCTGGAGATCCCCGTGATCTACGTCAGCCACGCTGCCGAGGAAGTGGCGCGCCTGGCCGACCACATCGTGGTCATGGCCGCCGGCCGCGCCGTCGCGCAAGGGCCGCTGGCGGAAACCCTGGCGCGCATCGACCTGCCGATCCGCCTCGGCGAGGACGCCGGCGCGGTGTTCGCCGCGACGGTGGCCGAACGCGACGCCGAATGGCACCTGGCGCGCGTCGAGTTCGACGGCGGCGAACTCTGGGTGAAGGACAGCGGGGTCCCCGTCGGCCGCCGCGTGCGGGTGCGCATCCTGGCGCGCGACGTGTCGATCGCCAACAGCCGCCACGATGATGTCAGCATCCTCAACCTGCTGCCGGCCACGGTGATCGCGCTGGCCGGCGAGGACCATCCGTCGGCGGTGCTGGTGCAGTTGCGAATCGGCGCCACGGCGCTGCTGGCACGCCTGACGCGGCGCTCGGCGCAGCGCCTCGACCTCGTCCCGGGGCGCGAAGTCTGGGTGCAGATCAAGGCGGTGGCCCTGATTGGCTGAAATTGCCGGATTGGTGCACTATTCGCTCCTCCGCCTTCCGCCACAGACACCTTGCACGCCATGGACCAGGACATTCCCAACGGCACGCTGCGCGCCATCGACGGGCGCGAGCGCATTTACACCGACGGCTACTGGATCAAGACCTATCCGGTACCGGAAGACACGCTCCAGGCCAAGCGCCGGCTGATCGAGGCGCTGACGCGGCGCCTGTTCAACCACACCGAGCACGGCCTCAACATTCCCGGCCACCGCCTGGCCGAAGCCAGGCAGTCCTGGCAGGACGAAACGGATCCCGGAAAAAAGCGCATCAAGGGCGCCATGTATGCCGGTGCCATGTTCAACCGCGCCACCGACATCTTCACCCGCCTGGTGGACCTGCAGGCGGTCGGTGTCGAGATCTCGTCCTCCAACGACCTGATGCGCGAATGCGGGCGCTGCCTGCAGGAGGCTCTGGCCCTGTGCCCACTGGTGCTCCATCGCAGCGGTGAAGAGGGTATCGACGAACTGTGGGGCGAACCCTTCCGCGCCTTTACGGTGCCGCTCGCCGACTTCTACGCGACGCGCTACGTGAAGATGGCCGAAGCCATGCGCAACATCGACACCATCGCCGAAACCATGATCCGCACCTTTGCCGTCGCCATGTTCCCCGGCATCGAGCCGACCATCCGCGATTTTGCCCGCGCCGCCCGCACCAAGGTGGAAACCCTGCGCACCGATAGGGATATTTTCGACATCTGGGCCGGGATGGTCACCGCCGGCGAGCGTCTGGCCAGTTTCCGCCCGATCCTGGCGAACCCGGACAGCGAACATGAACAGCGCGTCGCCTCCTTCGGCACCCAGCTCATCTGCAACGGCCGCGACCTGATCTTCCACGTCGTGCGCGCCCGCGTCGCCATGCCCAAGAGCACGCGGGAATTCGTCGAGCGCTGCGACACCTACGCCGCGACCGGCATCGTCACCATGATGCCGATTCCGCTGCCCGGCTGAGCGGCCCTGCTAGGCAGCGCGGCTTTCGAGCAGCTTCACCAGCGCATGCAGCATGCGGTTGGCCGGCGTGGCAATGTCCAGCGCCGCGCCGCGGCGAACCACGTAGCCGTTCAGGTGATCGATCTCGCTCGGCTTGCCGCGCGCCACGTCGTGCGCGGTGGAGGAAACCTGGGTCGCCATCGACACCGCGATGCCGGCCACCGCCGCGCGGATGTCGCCCGGCACCTCCACGCCGTCGGCCTGCGCCACGGCCAGACACTCGGCGACGATGTCGTCCATCATGGCGGGCACGCCCTCGCCCCGGACGATGCGGCCGTAGGGCAGCTGGGTTATCGCCGACAGCGCGTTGTACACGCAGTTGATGATCAGCTTGGCCCACAGCGCGCCGGCGACCTTGTCCGAAACCTGCACCGGCACGCCGGCCGCGGCGAACAAGGCCACCACCTCCGCGCTGCGGTCGAAGGGCCCGATCACCAGTTCGCCGCGACCATGATGCTTCAGGTGGCCCGGGCCCGCCATCTCGGTGGCGACATAGACCACGGCGGGATGCACCGTGCGCCCAAGCAGTTCCTGCAGGCGCGCGGCGTTGTCGTAGCCGTTCTGCAGGCTGAGCACGATTGCATCCGGCGCCAGGTGCGGTGCCATTTCCGCCGCCGCGTTCGCCGTGTCGGTCGACTTGACGCAGCATAGCACCAGTTGTGCGCCGCTCACGCCACCGGCATCGAGGCTGGTGCCGATGGCGACATGCTCGCGGAAGGACTGCGTATCCATCAGCAGGCCGTCGCGACGGATCGCCGCGACATGCTGCCGCCGCCCGACCAGCACCACCTCCCGCCCGGCGCGGGCCAGCATCCCGCCGTAGTAGCAACCCACGGCCCCGGCACCCATCACGGCGATCTTCATGCGTTCGCTCCCCGGTTGATCGTCCCCTTGCCCAGCGGAACGGCAGGGCATAGGGTAGCAAAAGTCGGCGCCTGCGCCACGGCGACGACTCGGCACGGGGCCGCAGGCGACGCGGCACGGCGTGCCGCCCGGTGTGATAATGGCCGGCCGAAGGCATCCCGGGGAAAAAGGAGAACCGCCATGAATCTGACCGCAAAACGCGTTGCCCTGCGCTGGCGTCGCACCAAGATCGTGGCTACCCTGGGTCCCGCCAGTTCCGATTCGAAGATGATCACCGAGCTGCTGCGCGCCGGGGTCGACGTGGTGCGGCTCAACATGTCCCATGGCACCCACGAAGCCCACCGCGAGGTCTACCAGCGTGTGCGCGCGGCGGCGAAAAAGCTCGACCGGCACGTGGCGATCTTCGCCGACCTGTGCGGGCCGAAGATCCGCTGCGGCAAGTTCCCCGACGGTCCGCTCAAGCTCACGCCCGGCGAGGAGGTGATGATCGATCCGCGCGTGGACAAGGGCGGGCCGGGCCTGATCGCCTCGCAGTACCGCGCCATCGCGCGCGACGTGCAGCCGGGCCACCGCATCCTGCTCGACGACGGCAACCTGGAGCTCAAGGCACTGGCGATCGAGGGCGAGCGCGTGCGCTGCAAGGTGGTCTTCGGCGGCCTGCTGAAAGACCACAAGGGCATCAACCTGCCGGACTCGAAGGTCTCCGCCTCCTCGCTGCCGCCGAAGGACATCGCCGATGCGAAATTCGCCCTCGCGCTTGGCGTCGATTACCTGGCGCTGTCCTTCGTCCGCACCGCGAAGGACGTCGCCGGCCTGCGCCGCCTGATCGCGCGCGAAGGCGAGACGACGCCGATCATCGCCAAGATCGAGACGCCGGAAGCGATGGAGAACATCGAGGCCATCGTCCAGGCTTCTGACGCGATCATGGTCGCGCGCGGCGACCTCGGCATCGAAATGCCGGCCGAGCAGGTGCCGCTGATCCAGCGCGAACTGATCCGCCTCGGCCGCCGCCACAACCGCGCCGTGA